>WFOZ01000095.1 GCA_015487825.1 Planctomycetaceae bacterium | reverse complement strand
TAGAAATTTGCACAAGCCGCAAAGAAATTGAGAGTCAGTAATATGGAAGTCTCAATTCTCAGCGTGGTCCGCAATAGCGGACCCTACCGGCGGGTGGCTTCTATTTGCTCAAGAACCTACAATGAAAATTGTACGTTGCAAAAATTTGACATATCAGGCAGATTACTGAATTGTGAAGTGGAATGAGTGAGAAGTCGCAGCCGGTGGTTTTGAATTCGGAGCAGGTGCTTGGGCCGAAGGGGCGGATTGCTGCGCGGTTGGAGAAGTATGAATTTCGTGAACAGCAACTGCAGATGGCAAACGCTGTCGAACAGGCAATTGCCAAGCGGGAGCATCTGGTTGCCGAGGCGGGAACCGGGACCGGGAAAAGTTTTGCTTATCTGGTTCCTGCCATTCTTTCGGTGCTTAATAATCGAAGCGATAACAAACCGAAGCAAGGTAAGAAACAGAAAAAACGAGTCATCATTTCAACACATACCATCAGCCTGCAGGAGCAGTTGATCAGCAAGGATATCCCTTTTCTCAATGCAATATTGCCTGTCGAATTTTCCGCGGTGTTGGTGAAGGGGCGTTCGAATTATGTCAGTTTAAGGCGAATCAAAGGGGCGATTGAAAAAACAGTTGCGCTCTTTCCCGAACAGGAACAGCTTCAGCAGTTACAAGAGATTTCAAAATGGTCGAAAAAAACGGGAGACGGTTCGGTTTCGGACCTTAATTTCCGTCCACTTCCTGCTGTCTGGGATGAAGTCCGTAGCGAGCATGGCAACTGCCTGGGGAAGAAGTGTCCAACTTATGACAAGTGCCTGTATTACAAAGCGCGCAGACGGGTTTGGAATGCCGATTTACTGGTGGTGAATCATGCGTTGTTCTTTTCCGATTTGGCGTTGCGGCGAGATGGGGCTTCGATTTTGCCCGATTACGATGCAGTCATTTTCGACGAAGCACACACGCTGGAACAAGTTGCCTCGTCGCATCTGGGAGATTCGGTGGCGAATACGCAGATCAATTATATTTTGACGAAATTGTATAATGATCGCGCCAACAAAGGGTTGCTCGTGCATCACAATTTTCGTGAAGGACAAAAGCAGGTCGCAAGGTTGTATCATCTGGCAGACGAATTTTTCTCAGCCGTTGCGTTTCATCTGGGGATCAATACAGGAAAAAACGGCCGGGTCCGAACACCGGTTGAAATAGGGAATGCGGTTTCGCCGGAATTGAATCAACTGGCGGGGATGATCGGGGAATTTGCAGATAAATTCGATAAGGAAGAACAGCGGATCGAATTGAAAGCCGCAGCGGATCGGTTGTACGGTTTATCGAATTCGATAAAAAACTGGCTCGAACAGACTCTGGAAGACGCGGTTTACTGGGGAGAGGTAACCCACGGCAGGCAACAGCGGGTTAAACTGGTTTCCTCGCCTGTAGAAATTGGAACGGTGCTTCGAGCCGAGCTGTTCAATAAAATTCCTTCTGCGATTCTGACTTCTGCAACCATTGCGGTTGGCGGTCAATCGTTTGGTTTTGTGAAAAACCGACTCGGCTTAACCAGCGGAGCCGAGTTGAAAGTTGGCAGCCCGTTCAATTTCAAAAAGCAGATGAAGTTAATTCTCTGCAAAGAAATGCCCGACCCTGCCAGCGAATCGGCTGCGTATGAACAGGCTGTCGTTGAGCGGATCAAAAAATACGTCCTGCAAACGCACGGCAAGGCATTCGTATTATTCACCAGTTACAAAATGCTCAACCTCTGTGCGGAAAAACTTGCCAGTACGTTTAATGAGCAGGGCATCAATTTATATTGTCAGGGGAAAAACATGCCCCGTTCGCTGATGCTGGAACGATTTCGAAATGATGAAGCGGCGGTCCTGTTCGGATCGGACAGTTTCTGGCAGGGGGTTGATGTCCCCGGCAATGCGCTGCAAAATGTGATCATCACCCGCTTACCATTTTCGGTGCCCGATCATCCGCTGCTTGAGGCAAGGGTCGAAAGAATCAAACAACGTGGCGGCAACCCGTTCATGGAATATCAGGTGCCCGAGGCGGTCATCAAACTGAAGCAAGGCTTCGGCAGACTGATTCGCACCAAAGACGACATCGGTCAGGTTGTCATCCTCGACCCCCGCATCAAAACAAAACGGTACGGCAGCATCTTCCTGGAAAGCCTGCCAGATTCAGAAGTGATTGTGGAGTAACAAAGCAGGCGAGCCGGGGCTATTTTAAGGAGTTATCCATCAGCAACATAGGTGACGAGTGACACTCAACCTGCTCATTGTTTCAAAGCAGGAGCGAGTAATTTCAGGAACTTTGCTTCTGAGTACCGTTTTCCTGAAGACTCGGCAAATTGAACAATCAGCAAATCCCGGGATGGGATGATATACAGTTTCTGCTTCCCGGCACCGGCTGCCATCACAAGACCTTTGGGGAGTCTTTTTCCATTTCCCAGCCAGAAGCAAATACCATAGTTGGGATTTGCTTTGCTGCCCTGGAAACATTCTTTGAGCAATACGGGATCAAGAATCTGTTTATCATCCCATTTCCCTCCATCACGAATCAGCATTCCAAACTTTGCCCAGTTGCGAGCAGTGATGAATGCCCCGGAAGGTAGATGCGGTTGCTCATCTTCGTCCATTCGCCAGAAGCCATATTCCAGACCGATTGGTTTGAATACTTTTTCTTCAAGATATTCCAGCGGCGTTTGTTTTTTCTCTTGAAGTTTTCGCCGCATCACTTCTCCAAAAATCTGAAATGGAGCCGGACCGTATTCAAATTTTTTTCCGGATGCTGTTTTTGCATCGGCCTCAATTGAATTTTTATATGAGGGGGTTCTCCCCAGTCTTCCAGCCTCAAGACCACTTCGCAGTGACAGTAATTCCCGGATTGTGATTTGCGATTTCAGTGGATCGTCTTGCCATTCGGTAATGGTTTTGGCAACCTTTTCGTCAAAATTCAACATCTTTTCCTGAGCAGCAACAATGGCAATGGCTGCGTTGAAACTTTTAGTACCGCTGGCCAGGCGATGTGTTTTATCTGCCGTCCAGTCATTGTAATATCCTTCATAAAGAAGCTCATTGCCACGATACACCAACAACGCATGCCCGTTATTACTCTTAAGATATTCAATAGCGGGAGCCAATTCCTTCTCCCAGTCCTGTCTTTTTTGCGGACTCTCTCCATCCGCAGCCTGTAAGCTCTGAAATGTTGTCAAAGCCAACAACAAAACAAAAATAGATCGCCATCGAAACATCTACCAACTCCCGTATTTCAGTTTTTATGGAAAATTGTAACAGTGGATGAAACAACAAACAGAGAACAAAGTTTCGGTTAATCCTCTGTTTCAGTAAATAATAACACCTTATAATTTTGCTGTTTCATCACGGTTTGATTGTTCCAGAGTAGTTGCTTCAACTTGCTTGACCTGACGGCTTATGTTGCTGATACTGAAAAGCCCGGCACAGCCGATCCATTCAGATAGCCGGATCTAAACCAAAGCCAGGAATATTATTAAAGAGAATTACCATGCCTACCTGCAAAACATTACTCAAACATGAATACAATCCGCAAAAATCTCTCTTCCATTATCGATTGACAGCGTTCATTCTTGTCGCAGTAGTTTTATGCCTGGTCGCCTCTGCACAGAAGACAGCTTTTTCTGCTGAAAGAAAAAGACTGCCGAATATCATTATTTTACTGGCTGATGATTTAGGTTATGGCGATCTGGGTTGCTACGGTCATCCGCTGGTGAAAAGTCCTAATCTGGATTTATTGGCGAAGCAGGGAATTCGTTTTACGAACTGTTATGCAGCTGCACCGAACTGTTCGCCTTCCCGCACCGGGCTGATGACCGGGCGAACGCCATGGCGAGTTGGTGTGCATAACTGGATACCGTTTATGTCTCCGGTGCATGTGCGCGATTCAGAAATCACAATCGCAACCTTACTTCAGAATGCAGGATACGATACCGGTCACTTCGGAAAATGGCATCTCAACGGAATGTTCAATCTGCCGGGGCAGCCTCAGCCGAATGATCATGGATTCAAGCATTGGTTTTCAGTACAGAATAATGCGTTGCCAAATCATCGTAATCCGTACAACTTTGTTCGCAACGCAATACCTGTCGGCCCTCTGGAAGGATACTCGGCTCAACTGGTTGCACAGGAAACAATTAAATGGCTCGATCAACCACGCGATGAGTCTACGCCTTTTTTTGCTTTTGTCTGCTTCAATGAACCGCACGAGCCGATCGCTTCTGCTCCCAAATACACCAACCTTTATCAAGACCAGACAGATCCGTCTTTGCGAGCACATCACGGCAACATCAGTCAATTGGATGACGCAGTCGGAAGTATCCTGAAAAAGATCGATCAGATGGGACTTGCGGAATCAACTTTCGTCATGTTCACTTCCGATAACGGGCCTGCAATTACCGGCTGGCATCCGCACGGTTCAGCCGGCCCTCTACGTGCGAAAAAAGGGCATGTTTATGATGGAGGAATTCGCGTACCGGGGATGATCCGCTGGCCCGGCAAGGTTAAAGCGGGAGTCGTTTCCAGCGAGCCGATTATCGGCACCGATTTACTGCCAACCTTGTGTGAAATAGCAGCTATTGCCTCGCCCCAGGATCGGGTGTTGGATGGCAGCAGCTTTCTGCCTGCTCTTTCTGGAAAACCGATCCAGCGCAAACGCCCGCTCTACTGGCATTTTTACAGAGCCAGTTCTCAGGTTAAAGTTGCCATTCGGGAAGGTAACTGGAAAATTTTGGCAACGCTTGATGGTCCCGTTCTGAAAGGTGTTGACATTACCCGGGAAGAAATCATCGCCTACAAGACAGCAAATCTGAAAGACTTTGAATTGTACAACCTTGAGGATGATATTGCAGAATCAGAAGAACTAAGCTCCACTCACCCGGACCGATTTGCATCAATGAAAAAACAGCTTCAGCAATATTATCTTGAAGTTCGTGAAGAATCCCCAAGCTGGACCGAATGGAAATGGCCCCGCTATGAAGGGAAGCGAATTGAATGGCCCGAGTATATAAAAAGGAAGCGAAAGAAGTAGGGCACACATCTTCGTCCTGCAAATTGCTGCTAATGGGCTAAGCAAAAGGATCAAGCATTTTCGCGACACCTGCATCGACCAGTTCCTGCCCACTGACAAAGCATCCGGGAGATGACCATGCTGTCAGTTTTTCAAGATCGAGATTGAGCAAACGGGCCAGTAACTGTTCGAAATTCTGTTCAACTTCTTTGAAATGCCTGGTCCATTCGGCTGCTTCTTCCAGCCGGACATTTTCTTCGCTTTCCCACTTCATTGGATGGAACAGATGTGTGGAAAGAGGAGTAACAAATCGTTCTTCACACGCGGCGAAAGGGAGCAGTGCTGCCGAAGAACACTCTCCCAGCACGATGGCAGTCGCTCGCAGTTTTCGTATACGAATCATCATACACAATGCAATCGCGGTATAGACACTGCCTCCGTTGGAATCGAGATAAATAATCCCCTGAGAATTCCGAGGAACATCCATTACCGCCTTCAAAAGTTCGGTATGTTGGTCGTTAAAGTCCCCCGCGAGTAGAATTTCCCACTTCTGATCTTTTCCGGCAGATAGCTTGCTTCCGCTCACAACAGCCGGGTAAGAGCGAGTTTTAGGCGTTTTAGGTTTCTCGAAGCGGTCGCTCATCCATCAATTCTTTCTCATAATAGCCAATATTCAGCAAATTGTACGTATCATAACGTCTGATTCTGAAACCGCATCTTGACCAATTCGATGAAATGCAGGATATTTCGCAATAGGGGAAATCTTATTGAATACAAAGGGGTGCCTCTGCTC
>WFOZ01000094.1 GCA_015487825.1 Planctomycetaceae bacterium | reverse complement strand
TTCCATAATGGTTTCCGACAATGTTGGGTGAGCGTGAATACTTTCTGCCAGGTCGCGGGCGACAGCTGCGGTTTCAACAGCCAGAACGCCTTCTGCAATCATCTCTCCTGCGCCGGGGCCGACAATGCCCATGCCCAGAATTCGCTCGGTTTTGTTTTCGAAGATTAACTTTGTCAGCCCTTCGGTTCGACCAATCGATTGGGCGCGTCCCGAGGCTGCCCATGGGAATCGAACGACAGTCACATCGAGTTTCTGCTCCTTCGCTTCGGTTTCGGTTACTCCGCACCAGGCGAGTTCGGGATCGGTAAAGACGACCGCAGGAATGGCAATGCTGTCAAACAGAGCCGGTTCACCCACCATGACATCCACGGCTACTTTTGCTTCACGAGTCGCTTTATGGGCAAGCATCGGTTCGCCCGCGACATCACCAATGGCGTAAATTGCAGGATCTGCTGTTTGTTGCCTGTTGTTGGCTTCGATGAAACCCTGCTCGGTCACTTTTACTTTTGTATTTTCGAGCCCGATATCTCTTGCGTTCGGGCGTCTGCCGACTGAGACTAAAACGCGGTCAAACGTAATTTCGGGATCGACATCATTCCCTTCGAGCGTTGCAACAATCCCGGCATCAGTCGCTTTCAGTGAGGCAACTTTTGTTTCGAGGTGAATCGCATGAAACTGTGCGTTTAGCCGTTTTTGCAACGGTCGTACCAGATCACGATCTGCACCGGGAAGAATGCCGTTTGTCATTTCGACCACGGTCACTTCACTGCCCAGTGCTGCGTAAACTGATCCCATTTCCAAACCAATATATCCTCCACCAATCACAAGCAGTTTGCCCGGAATATCTTTCAATTCCAGTGCACCAGTGGAATTCATGACTCGATCATCACCGATATTGAAAATGGGAGGCATCGCGGGTTGCGACCCGGTGGCAACAATCGCAGTCTCGAATTTCAGTTCTCCTTTGGTGCCATCTTTGTAGGCAAGCTGCATTGTGTTGGAATCGAGAAAGCTGCCTCGTGCTTCGACAAGCTGCACCTTTCTTGTTTTACACAAACCACTGATTCCACCCGTAAGCTGTCCGACAACTTTATCTTTGAAACCACGCAGCTTATCGATATCGATCTTTGGAGGTTCAAAAGTAACACCCCACTGCTCGGCTTCTTTCGCTTCGTTAAGTAGCTTCGCAACATGCAACAATGCTTTGGAAGGGATACAACCACGATTCAGGCAAACGCCGCCTGGTGCAACATCGTCGCTGACCAGAATGACCTTTTTTCCTTTGTCCGCCGCTTCAAACGCAGCAGGGTAACCGCCAGGTCCTGCCCCCAGAACAACAACTTCTGCTTGTAATGTTTCCATCAGAGAAAACCAATTCTTTCAGTTTTGAATTCTTTTAATCAGTTGCCCATAGTGTAGGCTGGGCTTTCCAGCCAGAGACTTTACCGGCGGCTAGCGCCTCGCCGCTTACCTGAATAGGAGGCAACATACAAATCAGCGGAAAGGCGCTAGCCGCCGGTTAATCGGTATAATGATTTTTCCGGTAATCTATTTTGTCAGACAGGGAAGCCTGAGCTACGCTTTAACATTCCGAGAGTAACGTAAACGGATCGGAAAGCAATGCAGAAAGTTTGACGATAAACCGTGCTGCATCGGCTCCGTTGACGACACGGTGATCGTACGACAAAGACAAAGGCAGCATCAATCGTTCTTCCAGTTCGCCATCGATCAGTTTGAGTTCCTTCTGTCCTCGCGACATGCCCAAAATTGCCACTTCCGGATAACTGACAATCGGAGTGAACCCGGTCCCACCGATGCCTCCCAGATTGGTAATCGTGAACGTGCCGCCTTTCATGTTTTCCATCGATAACTTACGATCACGAGCAGCGACAGCCAGTTCGACCACTTCGGAAGCGATCTCCAGTAGAGATTTCTGATCCGCATCGCGAACAACCGGAACGACCAGACCGTTTTCGGTATCAACTGCAACCCCGATGTGGAAGTAGTCTTTGTAAACAATTTCCATCGTTTCAGGATCGAGGCTGGAATTGAATTTCGGAAACGCTTTCAGTGCAGTCACTGCAGCTTTTATTGCGATCGCGGTCATGGTTACCTTCGGACCATTTTTCCCCGTTCCCTGCAGAAACTGTTTGCGAGCCAATTCGATATCGGTGATATCAGCCAGATCCTGCTGAGTAACATGCGGAATCACATTCCAGGATCGCGTCAGGTGTTCTGCAGCCATCCTGCCAATTTTGTTAAGCCGTTCCCGGCGTATTGGCCCGAACTCTGAAAAATCGGGAAGAGGCGGCGCGGTGACCGGCCCGCCTGATGAGGCAGGGGCAGACAACTTTTGTTTGACATAATTCTGCACATCTTCCTGAGTGATTCGCCCACCTGGTCCGCTTCCTTTAACATCGTAAAGATCTACACCAAGATCCCGAGCCATTCTGCGTGTGGCAGGACCAGCCGGAGCAGGCGGGCGGTCTTCGGCGGAAACTGCAGGAGCCACAACAGCAGGTGCAGAAGCTTCAGTTGGTTTAGCCGGAGTTTTTTCTTGCGATGCAGCGGCAGGAGCTGGCTCTGTTGCGGACTCAGATTCTTTCTGTGCAACCGGAGCAGCATCCGGTTCCTTTTCGGCGGGAGCTTCTGCAGGGGCTTCCGCATCGATTGTTAAAATGGTTGCTCCGATTGGAATCGTATCACCCGGCGAGACATGTACTTTGGTGACACGCCCTGCATGGGGACATTCAATTTCCGCCAATGCTTTTTCAGTTTCAACTTCAGCCACAATCTGGTTGGCTGTAATAGTATCACCCTCAGAAACAAGAATCGCTGCGACATCGGCAGTTTCCACACCTTCTGAGACTTCGGGAAGTTTGAATTCAATAGCCATCCGAGGATTTTCTTCAAGTAAAAAGTACGTTGGTCAGACTTCTCAGCCTGGTAACAATTCAACTTTGCCGCAGGGACCGCAATTGCCAGTCTGGAAAGCCTGGTCAGTTATTATGCACCAAGTGGGTCAACTTTTTCGGGGTCGATTTTCAGATCTCGCAATGCCTGAGTCAAAACAGATCGTGAAAGATGCCCGTCATCAACAAGTCCCACCAAAGTAGTATAAGCCACAAATGCAGCATCGATTTCAAAATGATGTCGCAATGCTTCGCGAGTATCGCTACGACCGAATCCATCTGTCCCCAGAGTGATATAAGTACCGGAAATCCAGTCCCGAACCTGATCGGGAACAAGTCGAACATTGTCGCTTGATGCAATGATCGGGCCATCAACTTCACTCAAAACCTGTTCGAGATATGACTGGCGAGGCTCCTGCTCGGGATGCAGCCTGTTCCATCGCTGAGTTGCCCGGGCTTCTCTGCATAACTCACTGTAACTGGTGACTGACCAGACATCAGTTGCTATGCGGTATTTCTCCGCCAGAATCTGCTGGGCTTCGAGAACACATTGCAGGATCGGCCCGGAACCAAACAGTTGTGGTCGAACCGGAACAGCCGCATCATCAACCTGCGTTTTCTGGAGCTGGTAAATCCCTTTGAGAATACCTTCCTCAACTCCCTCAGGCATCGCAGGCATCACGTAGTTGCCATTATAGACACTGATGTAATAGAAAATACTTTCGTTCTCTACGTACATCCTCTTCAAACCATCCTGAATGATAATGTTTAATTCATACGCATAAGCAGGATCGTAAGCAACTAAATTAGGAACCGTAGTTGCAGCCAGTTGAGAGTGTCCATCTTCGTGCTGCAATCCTTCGCCGTTGAGTGTGGTCCGCCCGGATGTTCCACCAATCAAAAAACCTTTGGTGCGGGCATCAGCGGCAAGCCAGATTAAATCACCAACGCGCTGGAAGCCGAACATACTGTAATAAATGTAGAAGGGAATCATCTGCACGCCAAGATTGCTGTAAGCAGTCCCGGCTGCGATGAACGAAGAAATCGCTCCGGCTTCGTTAATTCCTTCTTCGAGAAGCTGTCCATCTTTGGCTTCTTTGTAGTACATCACCTGGGCGCGGTCGACTGGTTCGTAAAGCTGGCCCTTACTCGAATAAATACCACATTGACGGAATAGCCCCTCCATCCCGAAGGTACGGGCTTCATCCGGGATGATTGGCACAACCCGCTTGCCAACCTCCTTATCTTTCAGCATTACATTAAGAATCTGACCGAATGCCATTGTCGTCGAAACATCTTTTCCTGCACTCCCCTCGTTCAACTTGGAGAATTTTTCTGCTGCGGGAATAGGCAACGGCTCTGTCGTTGGTTTACGGGCTGGAAGATACCCTCCCAGTTTTTCCCTTTGCTCCTGTAGATATTTGTATTCGACACTGTCTTCCGG
>WFOZ01000093.1 GCA_015487825.1 Planctomycetaceae bacterium | reverse complement strand
CTTTTAGGAGTTGCAAGTTCGGATAATCATCAGCCAGCTTTGTCACAAGATCAGATGACATTTCATTTTCTGTAATTTGAGGCAACTGATAAACAGCCATCGGAAGTCCGAGATCTAAAACAGAACGAAGGGATGTTTCCATCGTCTGTTCGGAAATTTCACGACCTGTCGGCGGGCAGATGACAAAACCGCAAACGTGAGAATCCTGCATCGCCTGTAAGGAATCCTGACTGCCGGAAAATGATTTTAGCTGAGCAAGCATCTGTTCAATACATGCCAGCGTATTCGCTGCATCGCTCTTCAAGGCTCCCAGTAGAAGCTGAGAGTTCTGATTTTGAGCAAGAATAAGTGACAGGGATAAAACGGCAACGACTTCTGTATCATCCATCTCCCAGGCATCTCCCGTTGAACCGGGTACGAGAAATGCATTAACGTGCGGCTGCATAAACTGCCAGTGAGCAGTAATGCGCTTGACATCAATATCGCCGTTCGATTTGTAATGTGTTAACGGAGGACACCACAAACGCGGGAAGGCTGAGCTAATCGGTTGTGTCATAAGAATCTTTCCAGGTTGCTTTTTCAGGGAGAGGTATTTTATTGATTTTGCATTAAAAAGTGTTCGAAAAAAGAGTAGATTATTTCGTTCGATTCTTCGTTCGGTGCATGTTTGGGACGATTGGACATGCCGACACGATTTTTGCATCCCAGTAAATTGTTGACAGCAATAGAATGATTCAATGCTTCCCATCGTCCGGGAGGATCTTCGGAGCCACCCGAAACCAGAAAAGGGCGTGGAGCCATCAATGCATGCAGTTCATGCAGATTTCGTCCCTGCTTCATTAACTTCGGATATAAACCGTAAGCAGGATTCTGATTGGTTATCATACCCCGTTTTCGCCACGGTTTGGGATGATACCCAAGATACCATGGCTCCCAATAGTTAATTGAACCGCGATCATTTTGAAAAACGATACCGGGATCGGACCATGCAGCACAGGCGAATTTATCGAACAGACAGGAGGCAAACATTGCCCACTTCCCTCCGAAAGAGTGCCCCACAATACCGATGCGATTTTTATCTACCTGCTTCTGGTTCGATAAGGCATACCACGCATTGGCTGCTGCACAGGCAAGCATCGATAGTGGCTGTACCTTGGCGTTATCTATATTGGGATAATACAACGAATAGGTTCTCGCTGCGGTCGCTTCAGTGGTTCCCAGGGAAAGAGTAACAAAACCCCGCTTAGCAAGTTGATAAGCAAAATCACGATGGGGATTCCCCAGCCCTAGACCGGTTTCAGGTTCGTAGTAAACCGTAATCACGGCTGGCATCGGCTCATCACCTGCCGGTACAAGCAAATAGCCGTTTGTCTGCTGACCGGGAATCCACTCAAAGCGAACACGGTGTTGCGTGAAGTTTTCCCGTTGTTTCGTTTCCAGAATTTCCAGTTTCTGCTTCGTATTCAATTCAGGCCATTGCCCAAGCATTGATTGCCAGTCGGAAAGTATTTCAGTACGTCGGCGTTGCCATTGGTCCGCAGTTTTTGCCAACGTGCCATCATTGAAAATTAAAGGCGAACGATATTTTCCATACTGGTTATCCCATTTTTGAGGCGGAGTAAAACAGGAAGATATTCTCTGCCAGGCTTGCTGTGCTGTTTGCTTTTCAATTAACTCCTGAGGGAAGGCAGGGGCAGAAAGCAGCTGGCAAATAAAACCAGTTAGCAGGAACATTGATGTGCGATATGATTTGTCCATAAAAGAATGACCTCAGACAGGCATCAGGTTAAATAACGATGGTTGAAAAATTACACCGTTGGAAATCCGCATGGAGTTCATTATCTATCCTGCTGCTGTTTGAAGCAATCGAAGTCCAATATTTAACCAAAGGACACTCAATTTGGCAGTCTGAATGAAATTTGCCAGAGTACGTAACTATTCGGTATTAGCATGGAGGCCGCTGTTGCTGACCACGATGGGAAGTGGGATCTCCTGATTTATGCGGTGGTCCGCAATAGCGGGCCCTACAGCCTTTATTCCACTTTTTTGACCAACCACTTTGAACTGTTCGGGTTGCGCCAGGTGTGGCTTTATTTTAGAAATCAACCCTACAGACAATTGCCATTCAAGGAGAGTCTGTTCTATCAATGGGTACGACATCCCCTCATGCTTGGATTTATTGTTGCATTCTGGGCAACACCCCAGATGACGCAGGGGCATCTGCTGTTTGCAGTTGTGACGACAGCTTATATTTTCTTCGGAATCCAGTTTGAAGAGCGGACGTTACTCGCTATTCATGGAGACGAGTATCGGCAGTATCAAAAACGAGTATCCATGATCATTCCAATGCCTCCGAGGGGCAGTCAAAAGGAAGGCCATTCTCGTCAGTAAGCTCAAAGAATTTTCGGGTATCAGCAAACAACTTGTGTCCCTGGACTGAACTCCAGGGACACAAGCAACGTGACAGCTCAAACAGTTCCACAAATTGATTTTCCTGTGGATAGTAAGTCGTCGCAGGCTTCGCCGAGGCGAGTTGCTATTCCTTGTTCGGCTGCTTTGAGGTAACTGCGCGGATCGTACTGTTTCTTGTTGCCGATCTCACCGTCGATTTTCAAAACGCCATCGTAGTGCTTATACATGTGGTCTGCGATCGGGCGAGTGAAAGCGTATTGAGTATCGGTATCGATATTCATTTTGACCACGCCGTACGAAAGTGTTTCACGAATCTGTTCGGTCGGTGTGCCGGAACCGCCGTGAAAGACGAGATCGAACCGGGCTTGTTCGCCATATTTTGCGATGACTGCATCCTGGCCTTCTTTGAGGATTTCCGGACGCAGTTTGACGTGTCCCGGTTTGTAAGAACCGTGGACGTTGCCGAAGGTGGCTGCAAACATATATCGCCCGATTTTGCTCAGACTTTCGTGAACCTGGATCATATCTTCTGTTGAAGTGTAAAGTTTTTCTGCAGGTTGATCGGAGTTATCGATACCATCTTCTTCGCCGCCGACAACGCCTGCTTCCACTTCAAGAATAATTTCGTTTTCTGCACAGAGTTTGTGCAGCTCGATAGAAAGTTTCATATTTTCATCGAGAGGCAGTTCTGAAGCATCGAGCATGTGAGACTGGAACAGGTTCCCTTTCCCTTCTGCTCGCCACTTGGTAGTTTCTGCGATGAGTGGCTTGAGGAAGCTGTCTACTTTATCAGGCTGGCAATGGTCGGTATGTAATGCGATAAGGATATCGTACTTTTTGGCGAGTCGATGAGCTGCTTCTGCCAGGACGATTGCCCCTTCTACTGAACAGCCAACATTGATCCCGGAAGCGAATTTGCCCCCTCCCAGAGAGACCTGAATAATGCCATCGGACTTTTTATCAGCAAAGCCTTTAAGAGCTGCATTGAGAGTTACGAGTGAGGAGATATTAATGGCCGGATAAGCGTAATCTCCTTTTTGAGCTGCATCAAGCATTGATGCGTATTGAGAAGGTGTTGCGATAGGCATAATTTCAGTTCCATACTCCTGTTAAGAGTTCAAAAGAGTCCAAAAACAAACGGGTGATTGTGACAGATAGTCACCCTTCAATAAGCATTCATCAAAGCCTGTTGATGTAGATTGCTTCCGCCACGATACTCGGGGAAACTCCGCTGCGATTTACTTTAGCAATCGGTTCAAAAATTCCAAGGCGTTCGGGCGAGTTTTTGTCGCACTTGCAGGATTCCGGCTTTGCTCGCTACTTGCCTGTCGAAGGATTTCCGGATTTTTAAACCTGATGATTTTTACATTGAGATCATCTATTGCAACGTCCCCCAGTCCATTCAGTTCCATAATGATCTGGACTTCTTCCTGCTTCCAGACAGGGCGAATCAATTCGAATGATTGCCAGCCAGCAGGTTTTGACCAGTGCAGGCAGGCTGTGGGGCCAAAGTGAGTATCGTAGATACGGAAGCCTTCGAAGCCGCCTTGAATTTGTCGTGGAATACGCACCCAGCCGCTAATATGCAGCAGGTCTCCCGGTTTGGGAGAAAATAGAGGCGAGCCATAAACAATAGCTGGTTTGTTCAGCGTAATTCCCTGCTTGCCCTGGGCAGCAATAGAAGCTGCTCGTAAACAGTATTCGCCCCGGTGAGCATTGTTGGGATCCAGAGCATCGTAAACCAGGATATCTTTAGAATCCGAAACATCCCGCGTCCAGCCTTCAACGAACATTGCATCGCGATCTTCAAATTGTCCGGAACGCAATAATGGGATTTCTTCAATCTCTCCACTGCCCAGTCTTTGGATTAGCATCCAGTAGTCTGGGAGAGTCTGAAAGCAGAGTGTATGAGGAGTTGAGGTTGGTGATGAGAGGCTTGCCACGGCCCGATCCCAATGAGATCGCTGTAATATTCGCAGTAACCGGGAAGCCAGTTTTGCATTTCTCCGAGCAGGATTATGCTGCTGTTTTTCGAAAGCAATATTCCCCTGGTCAATTGCCCGTCGAGCCTGTGTAAGGATGTGCGATGCTTCGGGCAGGCCGACACCAAGTTCAGTAAGCTGTTGATCAACCTTCAAGACACGGGCGAATTTTTCTTTTGCCAGTAATAATGCCAGCTCTGCATTACGTGCCTGCATCTGGCGAATTTTCCGCTCCATTTTTTCTGCAATACTCTGATCAGTTGCAACCATTAATGCCGCAGTCATATTGAAGCGAGGCAGACGAATTTCTGTGTACCCTGTAATTCGCTTTGTTTCCAATGGCCACAAACCAGTCGTGGTAATCTCCCAGAGAAAAGCAGATTCCGGAAGACCCCGCACTTGGATTCGCACATCGTTGCCTGCCATCTGTCCGGGGACAAATTGGGCATTATCTTCAGTTGCAGTCAGTAAAATAACCTGACCATGTTCACTGCGAACGACTGCTGCAATTGCCTGCAGTGTAGATTTATGATCGGATTGAAGTGATTTGTCGCCAGGGGCTTTATTCAATTTCTTGCCTGAATTGTTTTTCTCGAAAGAGTGTCTGCCGGTATTGGGGGAAGAAGAATCATTGGCTGAAGTTAATGAAACATTGAATCGTTGGATTACTTCTCCACCGGCCAGAAACGGTTCAAGCAATTCCAGTTCCTGAATTAATTCCTCAAGGGCAAGCCTGCGTTCTTCCAGGCCGGGGCCTTCTGCGTTAAGCGGAATACTGTTTTTATAGCCCAGCCCCTTGCATCCTGCGCTAATGGCGGTATATGTCTGCAGGCGAATTTGTTCCGGTTCGACAACTGCAGGAATGTAGTTCGATGCTTTTCGAAATTCGGTCATCGTAGATGATGGTTCAGTTTGCAGCCAGGTCATCACAAAAGTTCCCGGCTGTGCGATTCGCATTCTCCGGTGCAGGTGATCGGCATACTCTCTGAAAGAGTAAGATGTTTGAATGATACGTTTACTGATCCCAAGCATTTCAACATCACGAGAAAAGAGATTTTCTCTGCCCATGACATCTGCCAGGATCGGGCGGTTCAGCTTTCGATCACTTGTTTTAACCTGATTGATCCAGTGCTGCTTCTGCCGATGAGTTTCAGGCTCAATATCCTCTCCAAGATTCCAGAATAGAATCCCGTGTGTTTCTACTCCGAATGGAATCAGGCTGGCGGAAGCAGCATCCAGGATCTCTCCCTGCTCGGACTTGGCACTGGGCGGTCTGGCCGTCGCCCATATCCCCAGCCTGTTAAACTGCCTGATTAATTCTGTGTTCTGGTAATTACCGACAGAGACGACATTCACTCCAAGTTGGTCAAACAACGCGATTGGCTCGTGCTGATACGTTACGACAATCGGGAAGATTGGACTTCCATCAACCTGTAGTTGATCAAGCTGAAATTCGATGGGAGGAACCAGTTGCTGAGGATTATTGAAATCGTTTTCGATATGCTCGGTAAATATCGGGGCAACGATAGGGGAGGCTCGCAGTTCATCAACCAGAATCTCTGTCATGCCAGGGCCGAGTGTTTGCTTCAGGTATATTTTGTCGATATACATTTCCCGATGATCCAGGACAGAAAGACCCCCAAACCGGGCAGCCTTTAACACGACTGCTTAACGGAGCAGTTCTGAAAAAAGCAAACGCCTGGCGTACGTTACGTTGTGATACTTCCAACGCAACGCTTGCCCGACATCTGGCATT
>WFOZ01000092.1 GCA_015487825.1 Planctomycetaceae bacterium | reverse complement strand
TTGACGATCTGTAAGGTTACTGGGATAATCTCTGCATTCCATGCTACGGCTCCTTCTTCCTTGCCTGAGAACCAAACGAAAAGGGAGTCGTAGCAAATTTTCAAGATTATGGCAATTTTAAAACACCTTCTTAGCTGGAAACCGTATTCAGTTCTACGATAGCGATATAATATCTCCACTTTGTGAAGTAGTAATTTAGGAAGTAGGCTAGATCGAGATCATAGCTTTGCAAGCCAGCTTCAGATGCAATCGGCACCACGCTGAACCATCCGTTCTGGTCGTAGGACAGTCAGAAATTCATTCGAGCCGATGAACTGAAACCGGGCGAACATTTCCGCAAGGCACCGGGTAGCCTGACCGCTTTTAGCGGTTGGGATGCATAGTAACGAGATGGACACGCCATGTAGTTTCTATCATCATTAAAAACACAAATGTAATCGAATGCACATGGCGCATACATCTTGTGCCCGAAAGCACCCAACCACTAAAAGCGGTCGGGTCACCTGCGAGCCTTGAACGTACACGCCCGACCTTGGGCTGAGTAGGAATAGAAGAATGGTTTATTTGTGGAAGATTCTGGAAGAGTTTCCAGAGAATTTGGTTGGACAATATGACCGTGATGCTGGACTGGATCGATTCCTTTTCAGCAAGGGAAAATACTTCCCGACGACATCGGCACGCCGGTGATGATCGCCTCGATAGCTTCCATGTTGTGAACGCCAAGCACAAGGTCAAGAGACTGGATTACGACCGTTCAGAATTCTCAATAATTCCCGGCACTAATGCGATCATGAGTTTTACGCGACTCGAATATCTTGAGGGATGCCTTGGCGTTTCCATTTGGCAAGGGACGAGGAGTATAAGGGAAACCTGCTTATGTCAGAGGCACTGTATCAGAGTATCGAGGATAGCGGGGGCAAAAACCTTGGACTATATCTCCCCTCCCAGCTCGTGTAACTCTGGAGATGTGCGTGCAAAGCAGGCCACTTGGGTGGCTTGATTTGTGTTGGAGATGTTCCCACTGTAGCAAATAAAACGGGCAGGTTGTCTGCCCGTTTTATCCCTGTTGAATACTTAGCAAATTAACAAATCTGAAAGTCAGGCTGCTCGACCTGTTGCAAAGGAAAGCAATTCGGGTGTTGGTTCTTTGCAGGCTTCCATGAAGGAATCAATCACCTGCATATCGAGAGCAGATGCGGATTCGTTTTCAGGATGAAACTGGACTCCCAGACAATACCAGTCTTCGTCAATCGTTTCGTAGGCTTCGATGACACCGTCGGGAGTTGTAGCACCAACTTTGAATGGTGGGGCGAGTTGATCAACTGCCATATGGTGATCGCTGTTGACGCGGATTTCGCCTGGTCCGTAAATATCATCCATGCGAGTGCCGGGGACGATATCCAGGACGTGCCGCAGGGTATCTTCGACACTGTCGCGGTGCTGTAGAGCTCGCGGATAGGCTTCCACCAGGTCTACATGCAGTGTTCCTCCACAAATGACATTCATTAGTTGCATCCCTCCGCCAATTGCCAACACAGGGATTTTTAAATCGTAAGCCATTTTTGCCAGTCGGCGATCAAATTCTTCTCGACGTTGAGGCATTACGCGGGTTGCAGGATGAGTTTCGAGCCCCATCGCTTTGGGGTCATAGTCGAGTTTACACCCGCCAATCACAACACCATCGACCATATTAAGAAACTGTTTTAAATCGTTATCTTCAGCATAAGGGGGAGCAATAATAGGAATCCCTCCTCCTGCTGAAATTGTGTCGTAGTAGCCGGAGTTGATCCAGCTTAAGGCAACTGTTTCGTTGCGTGCCGGTCGAAAATCGCAATTAACTCCAATAATCGGCTTCCCTGTCATCCCAAACTCTCCTTCCGTGAATAGTTGAAAAAACAAATGCCTTGCTTCTGGAAATATTACCTGTTCAGGTTTTCCTGCAAGACGCTGCGTACTGGTAAATTTGCCTGACAACCTGCCGATCGAATTTCTTTTCTCGAGTAAGGGATACTCGTAAGAAACGATGCAATAACAGAGAGGGGATTGCCAGACAGACCAGATAATCCCTGCTTGGGGATTACTGATGTCATTGATGACACACGCAGGCTCAACCGATTCCACATGCTCAGATGTGAAGCAGGGAGGGAGTGTAGTAACGTGGGACTGATTCCGTTCAGTCGCATCGAGTGGCCCTTGTCATCCATGACACCGAAAACAAACATTCGCAGGCCAACCGCATAACAGGCGGTTTGAGTCAAGATCAATCCTGCGAAGTGCGGACGTTTTATAGAGCTGCAACTCACTTGTAAAGCGTTTCGCTCATTTTGCGAGAAATAACCTTGGCAACCACTAGATGTTGTATGTGGCCCGATTGGGTCAAACTATAATAATGCTGACCGCATACCCGATGCGATCCGGATTTTTCTCTCATTCCGAGGACTGCAACTTTGTGAGCCGTATGAGTGAAAACAGGCAATTCTTGCAGCTCGAAAGTATTATGGTTCACAAAATCGTGGCGTATGATCTCATCAATAATTGCAACGATCCGGTTACAAAATATTCTATTTGTGTGATATTATTGCGAATGGTCATGTAAAAAATAACCTGCCTGTTAAGATACAATTGTTTTGTCTCTCCAGTGGCTCGTTTCCTGTCATCAGCCGGGTTTTTTCCAGTGCGGTATTCCATTGCAACGTTTCAGTTTGATGTCACACCGCCACCGGGGCATTCCTTGTGTGGAGGATGGATTCCGGCGGTTACTGCGGTTGATGATCCCCTTTCTGCTCGTGGAGTGGTTATTTCTGGAGGTGTAAAACCGATTGTACTCTGTGCGGTTGACTGGACGGGCATTTGCAATTCTGCGCACTATGCCTGGCGAAAATGTCTGGCGGATGCTGCCGGAACAACTGCGCAATATGTTGCTGTTCAATGTGTACATCAACATGATGCACCGTTTGTTTGTCTGGAAGCTGAAGAAATAATCAACGCTGAAGGAGATCTGCCTCACAATGTTGATATTGAATTCTTCGATACCTGCCTGAAACGAGCTGCTGAAGTTGTTCGAGAAAGCCTCAAGAGTTCTCAACCTTTAACGCACATTGCAGCATCACGGGCGCTGGTCGATCAGGTTGCTTCAAACCGTCGCATTTTAGGATCGGATGGTCGAGTGAAAACGAATCGCTCGGTATCGCCCAACAGCGACGATGTTCGCGACTTACCAACGGGGTTAATTGATCCCTGGCTTAGAACAATCGGGTTTTATAACGGGGCGGATAAAGTAGCTGCGTTTTATTATTACGCCGTGCATCCGATCAGTTATTGTTGTCAGCAAGGGCGGGTTTCCAGTGATTTTGTCGGACTGGCCAGGCGATTGAAAGAAGAACATGATTCCCCCGGTTGTCTGCAGGTTTATTTTACGGGGTGTGCAGGGAATTTGAATGCGGGCAAGTACAGCAACAGCGGTGAGCATAAATATCGCCGCGTTCTGGCAGAGCGGTTATATGCAGCGATGGAAAAAACATCTGCCCGACTGAAGCCGGAACCGATTACATCTTTACGATGGAAAACGGAAAATCTGATTCCCCCGGCTCGCGATATTTTTTCTATCGAATCACTACAGAAGCAGATTTCTGACAAAACAAAAAGAGTTGTTCATCGTAACCGACCTGCATTTACTCTTGCCTGGTTAAAACGACTTCAGAAAAAAGACCCTCAACCGATTGTTCTCAGTGGTTTGCATATTAACAATCTTTCCATCATTCACCTGCCTGCGGAACCATTTGTTGAATTTCAGTTACGCACGCAGGTTTTGCATCAGGATCGCTTTGTCGCGGTGGCAGGCTACGGCGATGGCGGGCCCTGGTACATTCCGACTGCAGAAGCGTATGCTCAGGGCGGCTATGAAATTAATGTGGCTTTCAGCAACCCGAAAATCGATTCGCTGTTAATGCAGGGGATTGAGAAACTATTTGCATGATTATTCAATCCAGTCGAAACCGATATCGAATGCGGGGGCAGAGTGGGTCAGGCTGCCTATGCTGATTCGATCTACTCCGCTTTGGGCGATCTGTCTGACTGTTTGAAGATTAACACTTCCCGATGCTTCCAGGAGGATATTCGGGTTTTGTTCGTTTCTTATTTTAACGGCCTGTTTTAATAAGTCGTTACTCATGTTATCGAGCAGAATAATATCCGGCTCTCCGGGGATCATTTCCTGTAGTTGTTCCAGGGTATCGACTTCAACCTCGATGGTTGTCTGCGGATACGTTGTACGGGCGAGTTGTAGAAACTGCGCGAGTGATTCTTGTGGGTGAGATTTTTTTCGGGCAGCCAGATGGTTGTCTTTGATTAAAACAGCATCGAACAGTCCGATTCGATGATTCTGTCCGCCGCCGCAGCGTACGGCATACTTTTCGAGTAAGCGGAACCCCGGGTGTGTTTTACGGGTATCAAGAATCTTAGCCGAGGTGCCTGTGACTTCCTGAACAAACAGGTTCGTTAAGCTTGCGATACCACTGAGATGTGTCATGAAATTCAGAACGGTTCGTTCAGCGATTAATAACTGACGAGTCGGTCCGGAAATTATCGCAATTGTTTCTCCTGCAGTAATGAGCGAGCCATCTTTGTTTTTGATATCGATCTTTAAGGAAGCATCGATTGCCTGCAGGACCATTTCAGCTACAGGTAAACCGCACAGAACTCCATTTTTGCGTGCATTGATTGCAACACAGGCAGTTTCCTCAGGAGAAATTGTCAGTGCGGAGGTCAAGTCTGTTGCGCTGTCCAGGTCTTCACGAAGAGCAAGGGAAATAAGTGAATGAGCAGCAGCGATCTCGTTTTGCTCGAAAGAGCATGTTGTGTATAGTCTGTAATCCATTTTTGTTTCGATATTTATTTCTATAGATATTTGATACGATGGCGTGGCTGGATTATAGTCGCTTTTAATGGCGGATGACAGAAAGATACATTGACAAATATGGCGACTTCAGAGACTACAACTCAAGTGTCACAACCTTGTTCTGATTATCAGGGGTTTGTGCCTCACGATCAACTGTTGAACTGTATTCATTGCGGGTTATGTACGTCGTCCTGCCCGACGTATCTGGTAACGGGCAACGAAAACGATAGCCCGCGCGGGCGGATTCATCTGATGCGGGGTGTCGAGGAAAGCCGAATTGGGTTGAACGAGCGTGTGCGTGGACATCTTGATTTGTGCCTGGATTGCAGAAGTTGCGAGACAGCTTGTCCTTCCGGAGTGGAGTATGGGCAACTGATCGAAACATTCCGTATTTCGGATCGTCAGAAACAGTTGGAAAAGACAGGGAAGGGGCTGAACTGGTTCGAGCGAATTTTTCTGCGAGATCTGTTTCCGAATCGCAAACGCCTGGAGCGGGTTCTTTGGCCGGCACGATTGATGCAGATGATGAAACTGGATTGGCTCATCGACCGGGTTGGTATCATAAAATTGCTGCCGATGCCTTTGCAGAGAATGCAGAGAATGTTACCCAAACTGCAACGCGATCAACCGGTACTGCCTCGATCACTTCCTGCAGTTGGAACTCGAAATGCCCGCGTCGGCCTGTTTCTGGGATGCGTGGCTGATGTGATGTTTCGTCACGTTCACTGGGCGTGCGCGCGAGTTTTGCAGGAAGCCGGCTGTGAAGTGATTGTGCCTAAAACTCAACAATGTTGCGGGGCGATGGAATTTCATACCGGGCAAACGGAATCAGCAACTCATCGGGCGCTTGCCAATGTAGATGCCTTTGGTGAGCAGCCTGTTGATGTTGTCCTGGTGAATGTTGCAGGCTGCGGGGCGATGTTGAAGGAATACATTCATCTGGAAAAATCCGGGCATGCAACTTCCGATGAGGTGACCCGTCTGAATCGCTTTGCAGGAAAAGTTCGCGATATTACAGAGTATCTTGCTGGACTCGACCTCGCACCGCCGCAAGGGGAACTTCCGATTCGCGTGGTTTATCAGGATGCGTGTCACCTGAAACACGCTCAGCAGATTGATCAGGCTCCTCGCGAGTTACTCAATAAAATTCCGGGCGTGGAAATTCTGGAAATTCTGGAACCGAACATCTGTTGTGGAGCAGCAGGAAGTTATAACCTGCTGCAGCCTGAAATGTCGGATGAACTTGGAAACCGGAAGATTGATAATATTCTGGCAAAATCGCCTGATGCAATTGTCAGTGCCAACGCTGGTTGTGCCCTGCAACTGATGGCTTTATTGAAACAACGTGGCAAGAAAATTCCGGTCTTTCATCCTGTTGAACTGTTTGATGCCAGTCAGCGAAAAGTAACCTGGGATGAGCTTCGCTGCCGATAAGTATGGGTAGCTCTAAACAGCAATCACCTGGTGCTATTAGGTGTTTTGCGAATGGTGTAAGAGTATTTCGATTGGATGATAGTGGAATGCTGAAATCAGTTTTTTTATCTACAGCTTTATTATGTTACCTGCTTAACGCTCCTCTTGCCGTTATCGCTGGATTGGAAGATTATCGTTCGCTCGTGCAAAAAGATACTTGGAATGAACGCTGGCCGACAGAGAAGGGGGAGTGGGAAAACAGAACCGTTACCGCAGAGCTCTGGAGAGCAGCCATTCAGGCTGCACTGGAAAAAGAGAATACTGTTTATCTGCCTTATCGCAAAGAACCTTATTATCTGGATGGTCCGCTTATTCTCCAGTCCGGCGATTCGTTCAAAGCTGCGCTTAAAGCAGAGATCCGGCTTAAACCGGGATGCAATACCTGTATGATTCGCAATAAAAATATTATCGGTTTTGCCGATAAAGCAGTTCCGGATAATCTTCAGTTTGATACTGATATTAGTATAGAAGGTGGTATCTGGACGACACTCGCTACAGGGAAACGGGAAAATAACGGCAATGTGAAAGGGACTTCATCAAAGAAGAATTCGGTTCCGGGAACACATGGCGTAATTCTTCTGCATAATGTGCGGCGTGTTTCCGTAAAGAATGTAACTGTCAGGCAGAGTAAGCCATTTGCTGTTCATTTGGGGAACATAAAGGATTTTTTGGTTGATGGAGTAACGCTTGATCGTCATCGACGTGATGGTGTCCATGTCAGCGGACCGGCGAGTCAGGGGGTTCTTCGCAATATCAGGGGAGACTCTCACGATGATACGGTCTCTCTGACAGCGTGGGACTGGCGCCAGTGTGCTCCGAGTTTCGGGGCAATTCATCATCTCGTTGTTGAAAACATCATTGGGGCGCCGGATGAAAAAAATGCAGCCGATGCAATTCGGTTGCTGCCCGGCGTCAAGCAGTTTACTGATGGCAGCAGACTCAATTGTCCTGTTCATGATATCGTCATACGAAATGTTACCAATATTCGTGAATTCAAATTCTATGACCAGCCAAATCTTGAACATGGTCGCGACAATGATTTCAGTGTAGAACTTGGCAAACTACGGAATATCTCGATGCAACATCTGAGATTTACTCGTCCCGGGTACATTCAAATTGCCGCTGAAGTTAGTACGTTAACAATTGATGATGTCGATTTGCGATTCCCCTTGCCTCCCACATATCGACTTGTTCAGATTGGCCCGATGTCACAGACGTATCGTCACGGCAAAGATCCGAATAGCTGGGTAGAGATCTTTTCGCCTGATCGCGATGTCACCGTGCGGGATTTTCACCTCAGTAAGGTAACGTGTTACGGTAAAAGATTTGAAGAAGCTGAGAAAAAGTTGGTTGAAGTTAAAGATCAGAAAATCAACCGGAATTATCCACAGACAGTCCCCCGGGGAGGAACCGGGAAGGCCTTTCTTTTACCATAATGAAATAGTAGAAATTTACTAAAGTCTCAGCACAGCTGGTTCATTCTGATTGCTGACAGCAAACTTTAATCCTTCCGTTTGTCACCCAGAGGAAAAGACCGTCGGTAATATGAATCAAAAAATTGATCGCAGAGCATTTTTTAACACCCTTACCGGTACGGTCGCGTTTGCCGGTGCCGGTGCTTTCGCCACAACAGTTCAAGCTGGAGATGCAGGAATAGACTACAGGGAGCCATCACGTCAAATTCCACTTGCAGGACAGTTTGATGTTGTTGTTTGTGGAGGCGGGCCGGCTGGTGTTTCTGCGGCGATTTCTGCTGCCAGGGCAGGGGCAAAGGTGAAGCTGATTGAACTGCACGGTTGCCTGGGAGGCGTCTGGACCAGCGGTATGCTTTCTTATGTGATCGATGCCGAAAAGCCCGGTTTCAATACAGAGCTGGTTTCAAAACTGGATGCGATGGATGCTACGACTTACGACCAAAGAAAACCTAAAGGGAGTAAGAAGAATTATGTGTACGATGTCGAAGCGATGAAATATCTGTTGGAAGATCTTTGTCTGAAAGAAAAAATTCATATTCAATTACACACTCGGGTTGTCGGGGCGTATAAAAATGATGCAGGACGACTCGGAACAATTGTGACGGAATCAAAATCAGGTCGTGAAGCCTGGCAGGCTGGTATTTTCATCGACACTACAGGCGATGGCGATTTAAGTTCGCTCGCCGGGTGTGAATGGGAATTCGGTCAGGAGAAAGACTGCCCCTGTCAGCCGATGTCTTTAATGGGAGTTATCACCGCGGCTCCTGAAGTTTTGGCTGATTTCGCAAACACGGCCTCTTCAAAAAATAAAGATCGCCTTTTTAAGGAAATGGCCAAAGCTGGTTTTGAGCCATCTTACGCAAAGCCGACCCTATGGCACATGAGGGGGGCGACCGCAGCAGTTATGTTCAATCACGAATACAGCGTGAAACCTTATGATGCAGTTGCCGTTACTGAGGCGACTATTCGTGCGAGACGAGAATTGTTTCGAATGTGTAATAGCCTGAGAAGCCTGGGAGGTGGCTGGAGTGAAACACGCTTAGTGACCACAGCTGAGCAAATTGGAATTCGTGACGGCAGGCGAATTAAAGGGCGTTATTTTGTAACAGTCGATGATTTGCTTAAAGGGGCCAGGCATAAAGATGCGATTTGCCGTTCGACTTTTGCCGTCGATGTTCATGCAGCAACACGCGATTCGAACCGCAAAGCTGCCTACAGCGGTCATGGTTATAAAGTTGTCCCGTACGATATCCCTCTTCGCGCGTTAATCGCGGCAGATGTTGATGGCTTACTGATGGCTGGTCGCTGCATCAGTGGTGACTTCTTCGCCCACGCCAGTTATCGCGTTACCGGCAATGCGGTTGCCATGGGAGAAGCTGCCGGAGTGACCGCCGCAATTTGTGCAGAAAAAAAACAACTCCCTCAACAGCTCGAATTTGCAATTATCAGTAAAGAGTTGAATCGTATTCGTAGCCAGATCACAAAAAATTAACTGTAATTATTCATGTACTGTTCCCCGCGGAAGGGCCGAAAAAGCCTTTCTTCTATCATAACGAAATAATACAACGATGCTTCAATTACTTTCCGGTCAGACATTCGAAATTAATGATCATATTATTTCAGACTTTCCTTGGTTCGATTTTCTGAATGTCGAACAATTTACTATTTCATGTATTGATGGGCGTTTGCCACAAGTTGAAATGCAGATGCCTGCTGTGTCACAGCCAGGTATTTCTGCACTGTTTAAACTCCATGATATTACTGATTGCAAACTTCCAGTAGTTGGGCACAGGAAGTTGCAATTTTCAGATATGCGGTTAGTGAATATCCAGTCTCTACAGGTAGAAATGGCTATTTATAATATATTTGATGAAAATTTTGTTGAGCCATCCATTATATTTAATCACGGGGAGATTATTAT
>WFOZ01000091.1 GCA_015487825.1 Planctomycetaceae bacterium | reverse complement strand
CGAATAACATTCACCAGGTTGCGGTTTGTCAGGTGATGGATTGGGCATGTAGAAGCCGGGTTTGACATCTTCAGGTAATGGTCGCGGGCCGCCGGGTGTCAAACTTGCCGGGCTGTGACCTTGCGAGTAAACGCCGTGTTCCAGCGTTGTTTCCGTCAAAACACGCATGTTTTCGACGGTTGCATCGTTCTGGATGATCGCACTGGCATCCATTATATAACCGCCATTGGGTGCAATGTTTTTGATCAGTTCCATGCAACGCTCACGGACTTCTTCCGCTGTCCCCAAAGAAAGCAACGTGTTAGGAACGCCACCGCTGAGACAGAATTTGTCACCAAGAACATCTCGCGTTTTGTAGATGTCCCCCTGATCCAGATGATAGACGATACTGCGATCAGGAAGTTCTGCAAACGATTCGAGGTGAAAATCCCATTTCCCTTCCGCATAGAATAACGTTTGAATCCCTTCGGACCAGAGATCCTGAATGATCGGTTTGAGCGTGGCCCAGTAGACATTTTCAAAGTTTTTCGGCGAAACAAACGGGACACCGCCGCGATGCATCCAAAGACCGACCGGCACGTTGCGGGTCGGATCTGCGGTGCATTTGGCAACATGCGCCAAGTGCGGGGCAAGGGCTTCGCAGGCAGCAAGCACTTTTTCAGGACGCTCGAACAAATCGTCAACCAGTCCCAGGTAGCCTCGTAGTTTGTCGCCAATAATATCGAGTGGTGCTTTCAAAATACCTGCAATCGCTGATACCGAGCCACACTCGGTTCGCAACCTTTCCACCTGCGGGCCAAATGCGCCGAAGTATTGCATCATCGCCATGCCGGTTTTTACCAACGCCATATTATTTTGAGGCGTACTCGGCTCGCCAAGCGGAGTAATCTGCTCTGCAACTCTGGGGAGCCAGACGTTGTACAGAAACCCTGTCGGGTCTTCGATCAGCGCATCGTACTCATCCGCTTTCATGAATGCGTTATCATCCGGCGGTTCGCGGTATTGAAATCCGGTATCGGCTGGGATATCGATGCCGGGGATCGCGTAATATTTCAGCCCCATCGACTGAGCCAGCCCGGTCCAGACATAGACCATGTTTGCGACAACTGCATCCCATTCGAAATCGGTCGCACATTTGCAAACGGCATCAAACGCGTTCTGGTAATTGTGCGTCAGTTGCTGGCAATCATAGCCAGCGTACACGCCGGTAAACTCGGCTGCAAAAGGACGAATCGGAATGCGGTCCGGCATTTCGTTTCGCATCGCGGTGGTGTACCTGGCGAATCGCTCAGCATACTTCGTTTCCATATCAACCGATGCACTCGAACTAACAGTCGTACTCATGATTGGGCCACCAGATCGTTTTGAACCTACCGCCGAAATCATCAACCGATACAGAAGACGATTGCATCCACTCTCGGCAATACTTGTTAATATAAAACAATGCGGATATACTTTAACAATATAAAAGGTCTGTCACAAGCAAACATCAACCACACAATATCTATCCAGCACTGTTGGTAGCAATTCAGCGTATAATCTCAGTTGGAATTTGTGCATACAGCCCGGCTTCTTCAATCACAAAACATTGCTGGAACTCTATATCCATACCTGGAAGATTGCGGAGATTCGTAAGATGAATGGTCGTGAACGTGTTCTTGCCTTTCTGAATGGAAAGCAGGTTGATCGTCCTCCTTTAATGCCGGTTGTGATGATGCTTTGCGTCGATCAGATTGGTGCAAAATATGGAGAGTATGTCAAAGACTATAATGTGATTGCAGAATCTCAAATTCAAACGGCCCTGAAATTTGATTACGATATCGTTTCGAATATTTCCGATCCGGCTCGCGAAGCAGCCGATTGTGGTGCGCACGTGGAATATTACGACGATCAACCCGCCGCCATTATTGAAAGTGACGCGTTACTTGCAGATAAAGATAAGCTGGCAAAACTGGAAACTCCTGATCCATTCGGCGGTGGTCGCATGACAAACGCGATTAAATCTATCGAGTTGATGAAAGAGCGTATCGGCGACGAAAAGGCAATTCAGGGTTGGGTGGAGGGGCCTTGTGCCGAAGCGGCTGATTTGCGTGGAATCAATATGTTGATGATGGATTTTTTTGACGATCCTGATTTTATTCTTGCGTTATTTGATTTTGTTGTCGAGCTTGCACTTCAGTATGGAAAAGCTCAAATCGATGCCGGGGCGGATATTATCGGCGTGGGAGATGCGGCTGCTTCGCTGATCGGCCCGAGATTTTATAACGATTTTGTCTGGCCCTACGAGAAGAAACTGGTCGAGGGGCTTCAGGCGATGGGGGCTCATGTCCGTTTACATATTTGCGGCAATACCAATGCTATCCTTGAGGGGATGGGGAAACTTGGCTGCGAAATAGTTGACCTCGATTATTTCGTTCCTGTTGAAGATGCCCGCAAAGCGATGGGGCCGGATCAGGCATTGCTGGGAAATATCGACCCGGTTGTCGATTTGCGAAACAGCACTCCTGAAGCTGTCACCTCTGCAATTGCGGAATGCCATCGGCAGGCAGGGGAGCGTTACATCATCGGTGCAGGCTGCGAAATCCCACGCGACACACCACTTGAAAACATTCAGGCACTCACCGATTATGCAAATTCCTGCCTGGAATAACCATTCATAATCAATGACTCGATTCCAATTATGCGATGAGGATTTCTTGATGGACCACTTCGAAAGTCTCGTTTCCACTTTGCTGGAATCTGAATCTGAATCTGAAAGCTACTGGGTT
>WFOZ01000090.1 GCA_015487825.1 Planctomycetaceae bacterium | reverse complement strand
GAAAAGCATCCCCCAAGATGCGTCTTGGCGCATTCTACGAACTGGTTTACTAAGCTTCGAAAATGGCGATACTGGCGGTGAAACCGTGCAGGTAGTTTCGGTTGCCGATCGGGCCGAGTTCTCCCTGGGCGAATAAGCCAGCCACCGGGATCGATCCGTATCGTTCGCACAAAGTATTTGCATCGTGATCGGCGGAGCCGAACAGTTTTTTTCCTCGCCCGTTGCAGGTAAACATCAACGCGCCGGCGACCGGTTGCGGATGTTCGCGAAGATCGTGATCGATCATCATCTGCAAATCTTCCCGGGCGGTTTCTGCATCGCGCACATGAAACTGAACCGTCCGTCCCGAGCGGATTGGTTGACTGATGGCAATCGCACCGGTTTCGGGATCGCTGCCGAGTACGTTCGAAACGAGAAAATCGCCCCGTTCAAATTTCTCTTTGTACTCATCGGTCACTACGCCCAGGTGAGGCCCCTGTCTGACGAGTTCCTGATCTTCGGAACTGAGATCCTTGAACATTTCCCGAAACTGCTGCATCGTGGGACGGCCGCCAACTTCGTAGATAACATTCTTTTCGGTTTTCGTCACAACGAAAGTATGTCCGATCGGCCGGCACCCCTGCGAAACGATCGGTCGAATTCGATGATCGGTTCGGCAGACAATACCAACGGCTCCGTGATTGATCTGTTCGCCATTAAGAAACAGGCAACTCTCTCCCGGACCAATCCCACCATCTGCCACACCACCAAACACCGGGACAGCCCCGAACGATTTTTCAATTTGAGGTAGCGCCATATAAGGTGAAGAGGAATAAGGCTCACAAAACAGAAAGACCGCGGTATGTTCTCTCGGCGGTTCTTCACGCGATTCGGGAACTCCCAGACATTCAACGCGGTCGTCATCTCGTTCAAACTGCAACTGGAAGGACTGCATGTCGTAATCTGTTTGCGACATCACCCACAAAACAATTCCCGGTTCCTGTTCGTACTCGTTGGAGTTGGCGATAATCGTTCCTGCGGTGCAACCGATCAGTTCTTTGCATTCAAGGCGATTTTGAATCTCACCGGAAATTGTCGGAAAATGTTCTTCATGATGATGGGTCACGAACAGGAAAGCGAGATCGACACTTGCACCAGCCAGATCTTCCCTGATCTTCAACAGCACCTCTTCGATGGCACTGGAAGTGACTGCTTCAAGGCTGTGCTGAACATGGATTTTCATGGACGCCATTCCGATCCCGACCCGTGAAGAACATTGCCCCAGAAGAAACACCCAGGAATTGGTTTCTGAATCTGCAGCGGTAACACTTAACCCGGTCAAGCCGGATCCAAACAGGAGTTATAAAGTAGGATAGACTTTCCAGCCTGATGCCTGCGATTTCCAAATTGATAATCTATGCAATTGACCGGCGAATTCACTCTTTTTACATGAAAAGTTTGTGCATTTTTACGTCAGGCCAGAAAGCCCAACCTACAGTTTCTTATCGATGTGATACTAAACGATATCCTGTTCAGGACTTATCAATCAAGCGACTGAGAAAAATAGAAGTAGAATCCCCACGCAATCCATCAGAGTTGATGAATCTATCGCAACAGATGTCCTGCACGAAATCCCTCTCCCGGCTTTTGTTATCAATGGAATTCACTGTATTACGCAACGAATAACTGTTACCATGCCGTATTGAGCATCTTCTCGCCAATGTTATGAACTACTAAAGGAACTCTCATGAGTCTCACCATCATGAAGCGAATTCGGTTTTGTGCCGGGCATCGCCTTTTTAAGCACGAAGGGAAATGTGCTTTTTTTCATGGACACAACTACATTGCAGATATTTACGTGACCGGAGAAGAAGTCGACGCGGTCGGACGGTTGGTCGATTTTTCCATGCTCAAAGAAAAATTCAATGGTTGGATCGATGAGTTCTGGGATCATGGATTTCTGCTTCACGATATCGACGAAAACGGTATCGCTGCAGCCAAAATGGTTGAACCGTGTAAATATTTTCTGATGCCATACAATCCAACTGCCGAAAACATGGCTCGCTATCTGCTCGAAGAAGTCAGCCCGGAATTACTCGCTGATCAATCCGTGAGGGCCTCGCGAGTGGTCATCTGGGAAACAGAAGATTCTTTTGCAGAAGCAAGTTTATCTAACAGCGGTGACATGAACTCGGCGTTCAATCCAAAAGCAGAATTTGCGGAACCTTAACCCGATTAGATGCCTTAGCATTGCCCAATACAATAGCTGTCCGTTTTACGGGAAACGATGCTGAACCGAATCAGCGTAACAAAATTCAAACCGTTTGGATGGCTCAGACGCATCGCGTCTGAGTTGCCCCGCAACAGGAAGCCGAGAATGTGGTTTGCGACGAAGAAAAAGCATGAAACGGCATAAAAGAAGGGGAGATAATTGTTCCGGCAGAGTGTCTGATAAGACTTCTTGTGACTGCGTCACCCAGACGCGATACGTCTGGGTCATCCAAAGAGACGACAGTTATTGTTTGATCGATGCCTTAATAATGTATTCTGTTTGTAGGATGGCGTGCTTGCACCCATCTTCGCGTGCCGAGTGACGTTCAATGATACAAAAGAGTTTATTCACCAACGTTCGGTTTATAAAGTGGAAGCCGTATTTGATGGGTGCAAGCACGCCATCCTACATTGTGGGGTAAGGTTCCCCAAAGAGAATTCGCGTTCATTCGTGGTTCAAATCCCTATTTGGTTTCGGCTACTGATAAAAAATGTTTCCATGCAACAGACCCATTTAATTTGTTTTCTGGCCAGCTATTTTCTTGCCTTTGTGCTGGAATTGAGCCGGCTGTGGCGCGCAAAACCGTGGCAGCATGTTGCTGCGGTTCTTGTGACTGCCGCGGGGCTGGTGGCACATACCTGGTATTTGCTTGGGCGTTCCTTTCAATCGCAGTTGCCTCCACTGTTGAGTTCGAGCCACGATTGGCTACTGGTTTCCGGTTGGCTCGTCATAGCGATTTATCTTGTTTACTCGCTGAAAGTCGGCAAACGCGAAGGTTACAATTCGTTTGGCCTGTTTGTGCTGCCCGTGGTATTGTTGCTCGTTATTGCAGCTGCGTTACTTGACGATTCCCCCAGCAAAGCGGCCCAGGCGGAACGCTTCTGGACGATGCTGCATGCAAGCTCTCTTTCGATTGGCATTACAGGAGTGTTTATTGGTTTTCTCGTCAGCTTAATGTATCTGCTTCAACATCGCAGATTAAAAAAGAAAATGAACCTGCGTCCCGGTTTTTCGCTTCCGCCGTTGGCAACGCTGGCTCGATTCAATTACTGGGCCGTGATGGTTTCTTTTCCGATGCTAACAATCGGTTTAATCACCGGAGTTGGCATGGCGATTTCCTCACCAACCGGAAAAGCGATTTTCTCGTGGAAAGACCCGATCGTAATCGGTTTCTGCGTCGTCTGGATCGCGATGTTTATTTTATTCCTGTGGCTCGCCAGAAAAAAAACAGGACACGGCAGACAAGTTGCCATGCTGACAGCGTGGGCGTTCGGGTTTCTCATCGTCACACTTCTGGGACTTCAGGTTTTGGCAAGTATTATCGGAATACAATCACATAATGGGTAAACAAAAATGTAGGGTCCGCTATTGCGGACCATTGCCTGTCGTGGAGGCATGAACTTTACCGCGTGGTCCGCAAT
>WFOZ01000089.1 GCA_015487825.1 Planctomycetaceae bacterium | reverse complement strand
GGGCTCGGAGATGTGTATAAGAGACAGGAATTGAAACGTGAAAAAGGCCGCTGGAAATGTGATGAAGAATTGAGCAAAATTACCGGCGGGCTCAGCTATGAGGAAATGGTTGAACTGGCAGAAAAAGCAAATTTTCGTCATGCGATGTGGCAAATGGGAGAAGCGATTGTCAATCTGTATGAACAGGTCATCGAAGCCCAGCCGCTGCTGCAAAACTTGCCCACTGACGATGATCCCGACTGGAGAACATTGACGCAGCGATGGGTGAAAAGGTAAAACGGATCATATTTGACCCGAGTACAAGCCCGTATCCCGACTGAACCACCCATTGGGTGATACCACCTTCACTTCGCAACAGAAAACAATAAATCAGAATGAAACAGACCATTGAGAAGATCAACACAGACCGTTTTCTGTCACAATCCGAGGCAAATCTATCGCGGCGAAATTTGTTGCGTGCTTCTGCGTTTCCGTTTGCGTTTCCGCTGATTAACCTGCTTCCTCGGGATGTTGTTGCAGACGAAAAGTATCAGGCACTGAATCGTTATCCTCGGATGGTGCATAACTTCTTTGTTGATCAGGTTCGTCAGGCAGAGCAGCGTCATTTGCAGTCGCAAGCTCAACTGAACAGTGCAGCCGATGCCCGGAAATATATCGAAACGGTTCGGGCGAAAATTCGTCAATGTTTTGGGCCGGAGCCGGAGCGGACGCCTCTCAATCTGCAGATCACAGGTGTTGTTGAACGCGATGATTACAAAATTGAAAATCTGATTTTTGAAAGCCGTCCCGGATTTCCTGTGACGGCGAATCTCTATATTCCCAAGGGACGTCCGTTTCCTCTTCCCGGCGTTGTTGGTGCGTGTGGGCATTCCGGTAACGGGAAGGCAGAAAAGGCTTATCAATCATTTGCTCAGGGGCTGGCCCGACAGGGATATCTGTGCCTGATTTACGATCCGATTGGTCAGGGAGAGCGGTATCAGTATATTGATGATGATTTGAAGTCGCATTTGAGTCCGGTTGGCGAGCATCTGTATGCGGGCAATCAACAGTTTCTTGTCGGGGAGTTTTTCGGGGCCTGGCGAGCATGGGATGGCATTCGTGCGCTCGATTATTTATTGACGCGAAAAGAAGTCGATCCACAGAAAATTGGTATCACCGGGAATTCTGGTGGGGGAACGATGACGACCTGGTTGTGTGGAATCGAACCCCGGTGGACCATGGCTGCACCGAGTTGTTATGTGACGACATTTCTCAGCAATATGGAAAATGAATTACCAGCCGATACCGAACAGTGCCCGCCAAAGGCCTTGGCACTTGGACTGGATCATTCCGATTTTCTGGCAGTGATGGCTCCTAAACCAGTGAGGATTCTCGCTATGGAACAGGACTTTTTCGATATTCGCGGTTCTGAAGAAGCTTATCGTCGTCTTCAGAAAATATATGGCTTGCTCGGTAAGCAGGATCAGATCAGTATGTTTACCGGCCCGACAACGCATGGCTATTCGCAGGAAAACCGGGAAGCGATGTATCAGTGGTTCAACGGAATCACGCAGGTTTCCGATGCGAAGTCCGAACCGCAAATTACGATTGAAAAGGACGAAACACTCTGGTGTACGCCGAAAGGTCAGCTTCCTAAAGCAGGGACCAAAACGGTGTTCCATTTTACCCGCGATCATTCCAAAACCTTGAGCAAAAAACGGGGTCAGGTTGATGGCGAACAACTGATCAAAGCCGTGCGTCAGGTTTTGAAATTGCGTTCAAAACCGAATAGCCCGCCTGAGTACAACATATTGCGAAACTGGCTTGGCAAATCTCGCAATTACCCAAGAAAACGTGGGATTACTTATGCTGTCGAAACAGAGAAGAACATTTTTGCGATAATTTACATGCTGACCAAAGTGCATTGGTATTCGCGGCCGCCACGCAAGGGGAATCGGGCGATTCTTTATGTTTCACACCGTTCCAGCGATGCCGAGCTTCGTGATGAACCGTTGATCGGTGAAGTGATGAAAGCTGAACCGGAAACGCCACTGTTTACATGCGATGTGCGAGGGATTGGCGAATCGATGCCCAACACCTGTGGAGCGAATTCTTTCGATTCGCCTTACGGCTGTGACTACTTCTACGCGATTCACAGCCTGATGCTTGATCGTCCTTATGTCGGGCAAAAAACGACCGATGTGCTGCGAGTGCTCGACTGGTTGGCGTCCTGTGGATATACCGATATTCATATTGTTGCTAAAGGCTGGGGAGCACTGCCTGCAACTTTCGCTTCGCTGCTTGATGAGCGTGTGAGACAGGTCACGATTAAAAACGGACTCACTTCTTACTCAGACATTGCACAGAACCAGCAGTATCACTGGCCACTGGCCACACTGCTTCCCAACGTGCTGGCTCATTTCGACATGCCCGATTGTTACCGGGCGCTCCAGGCGAAGAAACTACGCCAGATTGAACCCTGGGACGCATCAGCAGGCGAACTTAATTAGATTTAGCTGAG
>WFOZ01000088.1 GCA_015487825.1 Planctomycetaceae bacterium | reverse complement strand
CCGGGGCGAAGATGGCAGCCGGGGATTGGGAACAGCAGGTACTCAAACAATCAAAACTCGATCAGGTTTATTTAACGAACGATTTCGATGATCCCCTGACCGGCTTCGATACCTCTTTTTATGTTCCCTGTTTGCGGACGGATGATCTCGTTTTTCACCTGACCAAGCCTGATGTTCGTAACCGTTTATCCAAAGCTACCAATCGGGATATCGGGACTGTCGAAGAACTGCAGGCAGCCATTACCGATCTGTTTACGCACTTCACCAAAAATAATGCTAGAGCGTGCGCGATCTCGCTGCCTCCCGATTTTTCACCCGCTCCGGTCACTTCCAATTCGGTCACCTCTTTATGGGCACGACTCCATTCCGGCGAATCGCTTGCTGCGGATGAAATTGTCACACTCAGCCAATTCGTCTTCTGGCAGTTGGCGCAAAATTGCGCCGAATTCAAGCTCCCCTTCGATTTGATGATCGGCGTGAATCGCAAAGTGTACGAAGCAGGTGTTTTTCAGGGACAGGATTTGTACGACAAACGAACCTCGCTGATCCAGTACAAGCAGTTGTTCAACAGTTTTCCGAATGTCACTTTTCCGATTTCGGTTCTGACACACACCAGCAATCAGGAACTGGTCAGCTATGCCTGGATTTTCCCGAATGTGATCGCCAACGGGCACTGGTGGTATTCCAACACGCCAGCTTATATCGAACACGACTGCAAAAGTAGGCTGACCGCGATCCCACAATCAAAATATGTCGGCTACTACAGCGACATGTACAAGTTAGAATTCGCCCTCCCCAAATTCCGCATGTATCGACGAATTCTAGCCAAAGTGCTGGCAGAAGATTTTGTGATTGCCAACGCCTGGTCGGAACAACGCGCGTTAGAATTGGGCAAACGGATTTTACGAGGAAATGTCGAATCGATCTTTGGCAGTTAACACCCTCAAAGAAAATTGAAGTCGTTCCTTATTTATCTATAATCAGCCAAGTCAAAAGTAAAACTGTTTTCTCCCTCTGCAACAGTTTTTTTGCCTGGCAGCACAATTTCAACAGGCTCTTTCACCTGTTGCGGAGCCTCTTGTAAAGTAAGATCGACTTCGCCCTCACTGGAAGCGATTCCTCCAATCGTAAATTTTACCGTGTGCTCTCCAATCGTTGCTCCTGGTTCACCTGTTGAATATTCAAGAGTGAACTTCCCCTGCTTATCTGTGGTTCCCGATGAAGGACTACCATCTTCCGGTTGAAATAATACCGCTGCATTCGGAATTGGTTTGTCACCATCGCTCAGCGTCCCGGTTACCTGTGCAAGTTTTGGCGTATCTTCAGAACCACCACATCCGGTAATGAGTAATAGAAGCAGGACGCATATAACACTTTGGAATTTGTGCATCTTTAATCTCTTTTCATTCTGGTAATCATCAATTTTCCAGCCGATAAAATATTCAGTATTTGACAGTGAAAAAGCCAAAAGAAGCTTCCTCGCAAATGTGCGAGGAAGCATAGTGGCTCTCACTGACAAACAAACCATCAATCAATCAATATTCGCCAGTAGTATTTCCATCGTGCCGATCACACAACGCCTCAAGAGTGTTGTAATTGATATTTTCAGATAAAAATCGAACACGCCCATCGGCAAAAGCAAACTGAGCCCCTCCTTTATGGGTTGAATTAAACACGGTATGACGATAGTAAGATGCCCGATGACCGTAGCCGGAATTACTTTTGTAGTTAATCGGATAGCGAACTGTTGTCATGTTTAGCCACCAGTCTGTTCGACCACCGGCTCCACCTGACCAGGCACCACCAGCGTGATCACTGGCACGATCATCATTCTGACCAGCGATTCCCCTGCGGTAGTTGGATTGCTCACCAACCATGATGGTACTGGAAGTCCCATCGGTTATATCCTTCATTGCAATTGGTTTTCTTGCCAACGTTGTCGAAGCAATAATCACTCCATTGTAATTTGAACGAGCAGGCCAGGACCATTGTGTCGGCCTGGGGCAACAGACACCTGTTCCTCCTCGATTATACGAACCACTAACTCCAACGTAGTTGGTTACCTGCACGTTAATTGAACCAGGTGCCCCCAACGCCTGCGTAGAGGGATTTGTGTTTTCCGTTCGTGTTTTGTTCATAGGACTCGATGGACACCACAAGGTTGTAACTTTCAACTGACTGGTGATTGCCCAGTTGCGATTCGTTCGATCTGACTGCATAGTCCAATCAGTTCCATTGAAAGTAATCTGATCAAATGCGGCTGATTGCTCCAACATCGGTAAAATTCTGACCCACCACGATGCTCCACGACATCCCCCGGAACCGTTCGTGCATCCGGAACCAGGATCAGGGGAAATATTGCCTGGAGGAAACACGTTATAAATATCGTGATAGTTGTGAAGCGCCAGAGCAATCTGCTTCAGGTTATTTTTACAACTACTTCTTCGGGCTGCTTCCCTGGCTTGCTGAACGGCTGGCAGAAGAAGCGCTACCAGAATTGCGATGATCGCTATGACCACCAGTAATTCAATTAGCGTAAACCCTTTGCGGGTTCGATTCACCAAGTTTGATTGTTTCATCTTATTAGCTCCTTAGTAAACATAGAGAATAAATAAGGTTCTTCGTGGTTTATGGTACTTGGGTTGATATTATCCGATGAGTTT
>WFOZ01000087.1 GCA_015487825.1 Planctomycetaceae bacterium | reverse complement strand
TCTATTCCACTCTTCGGACAGTGATTGCGACGGCCAATACGGACTACTCGCCAAATTCGCCCAGTTTTCTTTTTGACCATTAGCGTTTACAAACATCCCAAGATTTATTAAAATTTTGTTTAACTCTACAAGCTCACATATTGCATTCTGGTATCGACTTACCTCACCGCGGTCAATAGCGGTAATGATCTCAGCCTTTGCGCCAAGAAGCACATCATGAGTAGTAATTTGTTTTTCTTTTTTTTCATCTTTATTGAACTTGAAAGAAAGTCTAATTAACAGCTTCTCAATTGGAGACAGCTTTGTAGAACCAGTACTACGACAGATGCTCTTATTCCCTTCATATACTTCACCAGGCAACAGTGTGAACAACAGTGATTCCGTGTCCTGGTTCATCCCTAAAGGCTTGTTCACATGTTCGGTCACTTTGCCTTTTCGTATTGCCTTTTTTATCCAAAGTTTGCATGCAAGCCCTAACGGTCGAAAAAACACATTTCGAAGAACGACTTTGGATTGAAAATTTCGAGTGAGCTCAGCCCTTCCAAAGTTGCTCACTATTGGATGCAGTACGATACTTGGCTGCTTTTCATTTACCAGGCCTTCGTTATCCGCAGAAGGAATCATTTTGTACGATACCGCATTTATAAAAAAATGCCATTTCCGCAGCTTCTCAATTTCCAACGGATAGACAACATTAGCCAAATATTTCTCCAAATTGCGTTGTTGCAGATCAGGCTTGATAAACTCGACAGTTCTGTAGAGAAACCATGCCGTTCCGGAGACATTAAACAAAAACCACAGATTGTCTACAAAAAGAAAACCATGAAAATTAAAATCGGCCAAAAAGGGTTTCACGCTGTATTGTAATCCCATAAACGCAACTAAAAGCAGCGAACTCAGCCCCATAAAAATTGCGGAACTATCAGTTAGATAAGCATTCAGTAGAACCCGATCAGCGAGCTGATTTCTAATCAGCAATCCCACGAAACCGATGACAATGGGATAAACCAGGCCAACAATCGTTGCCTGTACAGTCCACAATGTGCTAAAATAGTTCAGAGTATCTGCAGGATAGTTTGATATTCTCCCTAGAAAACAGGCAATGTTGGCATCAGGGGATGACAGAATGGCCCCGGATATCAAAAATAAAAAAAGTATTCGAAGAGCGTATTTTAAAGGCCGTTCTGCTAGAGTAATGAAAATCCGCTCAAAAATATTGTATTCAAACTCATGCCAAAACCTGTTTGATCTCTTCCAAGTTTTCAGAGTTCTTTTTGTTTCGTAAGAAAGGGATTTTGTTATCCAACCGAGTATCATGGTCGTTCTCATCTTTAGTACTGGTTGAGACTGCAAAAAGATGTACTGAAACGCACATTACGCCACCAGATCATCCGGCGCATAAAGCAACAGCCCCTGCACTCGTGCAAAAGCCTTGTCTGCCGACACGAAATTCTTCACGCGCAGACGCTGGGCGATAGCTATGGAAAGGGCATCGTTCGTAAGCAGGCCGAAGCGACGCTGGATCATGATGGCGCTCAGAAAATCTTCTTCCACCAGCGGCTCGATCTGAAAGCCGATTGCGAGAATATCCCGCACCATTTCTTCGTAGCGGACAAGTACTTTCACCAGCTCCGGTTTTTCCGCCAGCTGCCGAGCCGGATTGGGGCCTTTGATCCAGCCATTATCACGTGCCTCAGCGGTCATCAGGTGGTGCATGATCTCGGCAAGAATATGCGCAGGCAAAATGCCTTTCACCTCGTCATCTGCACAACGGTAGAGCAACTCGGTGCACTGCTGGGAGAGCTGCTGCGCTGCATAGAGAAAAATATTGGCATCAATGAGTGCAAATTCGTCAGCTGGGATATCATTCGGGTTCATTGCTCGAAGTAATCCTCCTCCAGTATTTCGTCAACCTGCTGCTGATTAAGGTTGAACGGTCGACTGCATAATCGATCGACCGCGGCCCGCCGAGAATCTTTCTTGTGTTGTTGCTTCCGGAAATACTGGGTTAAAGCATCGTAAATGATTTCGTTCATGGTTCTCCCCTCCTTCGCCGCGTGTATCTTGAGTCTCTGGACAATCTCCTTGTCCAGCACAGTCCCTACTTTGATTTTCATTTTCGTACCTCCAGTATCCGTTTTCCTGCAAATAATATGCACTACTGTTACGCCAGATAGCGAATCCAGCTCATTAAAAGGCTGTAGCTTCCCTCCAAACTTCGAGAAGGTAAATAGTTTTCTTGACACTA
>WFOZ01000086.1 GCA_015487825.1 Planctomycetaceae bacterium | reverse complement strand
ATGTGTATAAGAGACAGCAATACGCTCCACGCCAGAAGGCTTACAGTGAGCAAACAACTCCTGCGGCGTGAAACTTTTCGGCTGCATCGAGTTGACTGTAAAGTTCTTATCGAGCGGATAACGTTTGACATCCGGCGTCCAGACATGAACATGAGCATCGATCCATTTTGGCTTTTTATTCCCTGCAGCAATCCCTCGCTGACCGACAGCCAGCGAAGTCGCACCGGCAACCGCAATCGCACCAAACTTTCGCCGGGTGACTCGCCTGTTCAATTCGGATGACATAATCATTTCCTTTTTTATTCTTGCTTATCAGGCATTTTGTTTTCTGATACTCAGTATCACCAATGAAATAGTCCCTGTCAACGCCTTGCCACATACTTGGCTGCAGCGGCATAATATAATCAGGGAGACTATCGCTGTGTCCTTATGTCAAGTAGACTGATGGTCCTTTGAGACATCTGTTTTATCCAATTTAGGAACTCAATATATGATCGTTTTTTTGAAATTTGTTGGGGCAGTCTTTGTTGCTCTCATCTTGTTTGCCATCACAGTCTATTTCTATATCAGGTGGAAATTTCGATCTGCGATAAAGGGATTTATAGATGCTCTTCAATCTATTGATGGTCCCACTGTTCCTCCGTTTCGTGTTAAGCTTAAGCGATATGAAGTAGTTTTTGATGATGAAGGCGACGATGATTATATTGAAAATAAAGATGAGTTTAATGCTCGTGTCAATGACTTCATTGTTCTCGGTTTTGAGAAAATAGATGACTATTTCGTTAATGAAATGGGCATGCCGATGACAGCATTGTTGCATCAGGAATCGAAAACATACGGCATTGTTTACAACCATCCAGAACTCAATGTCTGGTGTGATGTTGTGCGGCGATATCAGGACGAAACAAGTTGGACTTATGGCACAATATCCGACTACTACATGGATCGCCCCCCATGGGCCACGCAGCATTTCTTTCCAGGGGAATCTTTAACAACTGTGACTGAGAAGTTTTGGAAAGAGGCTCCCGGAGATGGAGTACTTGCTTTCAGTAAGGAAGAATTTCCAAGGTATTTCGAAAAAATATATGCCAAAGAGATGGATTGGCGTATTGAACGTGGTGGGGTAACAGAAGCGGAGATTCGACGTGTTGCCAAAAAAGATGGCACCGAGTGCACTCGTGAGCAGATTGATAATATTCAAAGACAATGGCGAACACAAATTACAGAATTTTTCAGTGAGCGAGTCCTGAAACGTTATCGCAAAGATTCTCAATTACCTCGCTTGGAATGGGAAGCATTGGAAAGTCATGCGGTAATTATTCACGAACGGATGCAGGCAGAGGAACTTTATCAGGCATTCAATGATGTTTATTATCCGGCAACGTTGGACGAAGCAGATGAAGAAGATGATTACGATAGAAAAGAACGCGAACGGTGGACTGCCAGGATCGAAGAAATCCGTGAAAGCCTGAAGCAACACTCGCCGCAGAAAACTTTTCGTGAACTAACACAATCACCTTCTAAAAATGAAATCTGGGAGTTGCATACCTCCGTCGAAAATCCGATCTCAGCCGATATCTGGATTCATAAATATGAAGACGATGAGGAAGATTATGTCGACGATGACGACGATTAAAGAAGAAGCAATTACCCCATCAGGCCGTATTGTCATTGCAGGTGGTAGCGGATTTCTCGGTTTGAATTTGGCTCGTCATCTCAATCGGCTCGGTTGTGAAGTGGTAATTCTTTCTCGACATCAGCCAAAAGAAGCTGGCACATGGATTCATGCAACGTGGGATGCTCGTAGCCTGGGCGAATGGGCGAATCATTTGGATGGAGCTGCCGCAGTTGTGAATCTTGTTGGACGAAGCGTTGATTGCATTAAAACTCCCGAACATTGTGATGAAATTTTGCGTTCTCGAGTCGAAGCGACCCGCGTGCTTGGTCAGGCAGTGCGGTCCGTAAAATCGCCGCCTGCTGTGTGGATTCAGATGTCAACAGCTCACCGATATGGCGATT
>WFOZ01000085.1 GCA_015487825.1 Planctomycetaceae bacterium | reverse complement strand
CGCCTGAGACGATAGAGCACGAAATTTTCGAGGCAAAAGATTCGTTAGCAGGTTAACCGAAAGGTAATTATTATGGGAACCTCATTCATCAGGCTGGAAAACCTGACCTGTAATTCATCGAAATATCCTGCCACTTTTGCAAAGCATTTCAGTGAGCAGATACTTATATATCATGCTATTGTGTGAATGCCCTGTCCAATTCGTTATCCTTATTGTTCTCAAGTTCGTCTTATTCAACAGTAAAGCAAGGATATTTCCATTGACCAGCACTTTTCATGAGCGTGATGAATACGTCGAGCAGGCGTATTTTTTTCGAGCTTATCGGGAGCGGCTCGATGAAAATCTACCTGCCCAGGAAATTCTGGCAAGTGTATCGCAGGAAATACTTTCTACAACCCGTCTACCAATGGCATTGGAGTTTCTAAATTCCGAATTGATGCTGCACGGAAAAATCACCGGCGGAATGAGTCGGCTCACGCACTATTTCACGCCCTTCCAGTGTTTCGTTCTTTCTAAAGCGGAACTGGACCGCGCTCGTTTCGATATGCGAACCGGACTGGAAATTCTCGAAAAAGAAGCGGACTACCTGGCTGGAGAAACTGTTTCGCCTCAAGGATTATTCATCTATCAGTTTGAAAGTATTTCGCGAAATGGACTCGGGTATCAGGAAGGACTCAAAGCGATTGCAGAAGACCCGATGTTCGATAAAGGCTGGGCCGACTGGATTGCCAAAATACGCCAATCACTTGGTGCGATCGAATTTTCTGAAATGCTTTATGCTCGTTCAGAGTTTCGTGTCAAAGAGGTTCGCAAGCGGACAGAGAACCCCGATTATCAGCCATCGTATCCCGTCCTGTTTGGCGTCCAGGAAGGACGAATCGCAAAAGCCAATCAAGGGAAGGATCCTCTCTACATGTACGCGGCACTCCAAAGACATCTGGGGTATCCCAAAGTGCCACGTCCGAAAAAAGCCCGTTCCAAGCAGATTGATCCATTCATCGAGCAACGCTTTCAGCAACTCGAAACACGCCTGAAAATACTCGAAGCAGAAACAACCGGCAAGTTCGACCTGAGCCAGTTTTACGTTAACCCTGACAATAAACAATCGCCCCCACCTTTCCCAGATGAGCCGGGTTTGCCCGATCCAGACTCTCTATAATCGATGTTAGCCATGCAGAGTGCGTCGCGACGTGACCTGCAATTCTGATAAAAAGATGAAAGTTAATTATTATGAAAAGTTCACAATTTGTTTTGTTGCGTCCCAAGCAGTGTTATCACCATTTGACCCGTTACTTCTGCATGGCGATTGTTTGTTTGTATGCCATCAGTATCTTTCACACTCCCCTGTTTGCAGCGGAACCTGCTGAGCATCGCTCATTTCTGACGGCTGATTCTTCAAAACAGCTTATCGCGATCGTCGGTGAAGATGGGCAATTGAAGTGGAGCCATCGCATTGGCCCGCTACACGACTTACATCATTTACCAAGTGGTAACATTCTATTCCAAACCGACTGGACGAAACTGATCGAAGTCGATCCGAAAACAGGTGATACAATCTGGAAATACGATGCAGGGAGCAACAACGGAAATCAAAACAAAAGAATTGAAGTGCATGCCTTTGAGCGTCTTGCAAACGGTTTAACAATGATTGCGGAATCCGGAGCAGCTCGGATTATCGAAGTGAATGCGGATGGAAAACTTGAATTTGAAATGCCCTTGCAAATCGAAAATCCAATACCACATCAGGATACGCGACTGGTTCGCAAAATTGGAAATGGGAATTATCTGGTCTGTCACGAAAATAAAGGAGCTGTTTACGAATACAATACTGAGGGAAAAGTTGTCTGGCAATTCGATGTCCCGTTGTTTAATAAACCTCGCCAACCGGGGCACGGCGTGAATGCTTACGGCAATCAATGTTTTGCGGCATTACGATTAAAAAATGGTAACACACTCATTTCAACCGGCAACGGGCATCGAGTGATTGAGGTCACTCCCGCAAAAAAAATCATCTGGAGCCTGGATCAAAATGAACTGCCCGGAATCCAACTTGCCTGGGTAACAACATTGCAGGTATTGCCAGGCGGGAACATTGTGCTGGGAAATTGCCATGCGGGACCGAAAAATCCGCAAATTATCGAAATCAATCGCAAAAAAGAAATTGCCTGGAAGTTTCACGACTTCAAAAACTTCGGCAACGCATTAACAAACACACAAATCCTCAGCATCAACGGCAAACCGATCCCGGTATGTGATGTCATTCGATGACGATGCCAGTCGTTTCCATTTATTGAGCATGCGTCCGAAAGAACTCAGCGATCTCATTTTTTTGTGCCTGCCCTGTGGCAACTTTCAGGGTGATCTCCACAAGTCCATCTTCATTAGAAACAAGCGACACATCGTTCATGCTGAGAAAAACGATTGCAGTACCAGTTCGTTTATTGCCATCAAAGAAAGAGTGATTCTGGACAATGTGATAAAGGTAGGCTGCAGCCATTTCAAACAAATCACCGTGCAGAAAAGTATCGCCAAATGTTGCTTGAGGCTGGAAAATTGCTAATTCCAACACCCCCATCATCCCGAAGCCCCTCTGCCCCTCCATAGAGTTCGATCATACTTCGGTGGATACGAAGTACGTAGTCCATATCCAGAAAAAGAATTTCCATCTTTTATTCCGATAATTTTTTGAGCGTGTTGCCAAATTGCTGATGAGTTTTCTTCAAGGCCTCCTCAAATTTTTTGTCATCTCTTCAGCTCGCCACTGGTGAAATTAACAGCGAATTGCTGTTGGTGGTAATTTCAAGCGGGGTGTCCGCTGATATCTGGAGTAGTTCCAGAATCGACTTATCGATGAGCAGTGCCAGAGAGTTGCCATGTTTAATCAGGTGTTTCCGCATATCTACCTCCTTTTGGCACACACGAAGTGTACACAACTGAATCAAATGCAACAAAAAGACACACGAGACAACAGTCCATAAAGTTCAACTGATTCATCATGAAAGCCGTAACCAAACTGATATTTTTCTATAGTTTGCGAGCCGTTCGCAAACTTTTACCGTTAGTAGTACGGGATCAAATGCCCCACTTAAATTTACTTCCCTCTAAAGGAACTTCTATCAATTCAGAAGGAGCGGAGATATATTTTCAACCACACAAGGCAGTAAACATGATCAGAAAAACAGTTAACAGGTTCGCATAAAATTGAACTGTTCTGTCGCTGAAAAGAAGAGCTGTATTTGACCGACACGTTTACTTATGGTTAAATGTCAAACTCTTGATCGATGTGTTAAGCAAAAAATGCTCGCCCATGTTAATTCTTCACGAACTTTTCTGGTTTGTGTGAGGTTCTACGAGCATGACAACGATTCTCTTTTGAGAAAATCTCGTCTAAAAGCATGACCGTGGTAAAACGGGTTTTGCTCGTCAAATTGTTTGAAGTAGTTTTGAGGAAGAACTTAATGAATCAAAAAATGCCTGGTTCCCTTTTATGTGCTGTCATCATTCTATTGCTGGGGTCAGTACCGGTTCACGCTCAAAGAAAGAAGCCGGCAAAGAAAAAGGAAGTCATTCCGGTTCCTGTTCGTCCGATTACAATTGCCCCGCTGGATGATACTCAAAAAAAACAACTGGCTCGTTCCGCACGAGTAATTGATTCTTTAGTCGAATCCAACTACCGCAAACACGGCATAAAACCAAACCCGATGACAACTGAAGAGCAGTTCGTCAGACGGCTCTACCTGGATGTCACAGGGGCGGTTCCCAAATACAAACAGGCTCGCACCTATCTTCGCACCAGATCGAAAGGAAAGCGGGAACGCCTGATCGACAGACTGCTGGAAGATCCGGGATATGCTTCACACAATTACAATTACTGGGCAGATATCCTTCGCATTTCCGAACGCATAACAAATAATGTGCCCGGTCGTCCCTATGCGGAATGGGTAAAGAAAAGCCTCGAAGACAACAAACCGTATGACAAATTTGTTTATGAAATGCTTTCTGCAGAGGGCAAGATCTGGGAAAACCCGGCAGCTGGTTACATTCAACGTGACGCAGGAATGCCTTTGGATGCTGTCAATAATACAGTTCGCATCTTTCTGGGGACACAAATTGGATGTGCCCAATGCCACGATCATCCGTTTGATCGCTGGACACAAAAAGAATTCTACCAGATGGCCGCTTATACCTATGGCGTGCGAACAAGCCGCAGTGCTCGCGATAAAATGTTTGGTGGGAAAAACATCGTCAGCCATCTTCGCAATGAACTGAAAAAAGTAGATGACAAATATGATGGCGGGGGAAAATACAATCGCTTCCTCAATGCTAATTTGCGAGACGTCTACGATATTAAACGAACATTGGTGCTGCCTAACGACTATCAGTATGATGACGGAAAACCGAAGGAAAAGGTAACGCCGCATGCAATTTTTGATCCTCAACCGGTCCTCAAACCGGGCGACACTCCTCGCATGATCATCGCCAAGTGGATCACATCGCGAGAGAATCCCCGCTTCACCAAAACAATTGTCAATCGCCTCTGGAAACGTGCCTTTGGCCTGGGACTGATCGAGCCTGTTGATGACATGAAAGACGATACAGTTGCAACAAACCCGCAGCTACTCGATTTTTTAATTTCTGAAATGCATCGCCTGAACTTCGATATAAAAGAGTTCATGCGGATTATTTACAACACAAAAACTTATCAGCGACAATCGACACTGGTGGAAAATGAATTGGGAACTGACTACCACTTCCCCGGACCAATCCTTCGTCGCATGACTCCCGAACAAGTCTGGGACTCATTTAT
>WFOZ01000084.1 GCA_015487825.1 Planctomycetaceae bacterium | reverse complement strand
CCTTCCGTGTTGCGCAGCTCGACCTTCTTTACTACGTGGATACGGATTCTGATCGCCGCCACAGCCCATCATAAACATGGCGGTCGTGCCGGGGTGTTCTTCTTCGATAAACTTCTGGGTAAAGCCTGCGTAATCGCCACTGAATTGGTAGAACCCCATCGTCGTATTGTGACACGCATAGCCGAACAGAATCGCTTTCAGCTTTTTTGTGGGAGTCGATACTTTTAAGACGGGAACCTGATGATCAACCGGGCCTTCCGGGTAAGGATGATTACGAACCCCCTTTGCGGTCGGCGTGCGTCGATTCATCGCAAATCCTGCGCGTCCGTAAGTGTAGGAAAGGTTTGCCGGTTCGAGATCGTTCAAGGCCTGATCAACAATGTCGATCAGTTGTTTTTCCAGATTCTGGGTATAAAGCCGCGACGTACTGAGGATCGCAGAATCAACGGTCTCTCCCTCGACACGTTCATATCGAATTTCCGGACCGCAATGCGTATGTGATGCGTTGAGTAACAACGCCGATGCTGGAAGTTTGAACTTTTGAACGAAAGCTGCTTCAACATTCAGACGCAACGTGCGGGGGATGCCAATTAAATCGGTCGTCACCATCACAAACCGCGTGCCGTGGGCGTCTTCCAACGCGAGTGCCTTGGCGAACAGGTCGAGTTTGACCCCTTCGGATGGTTTATTCCTGCTGGCGTAACCAGCCATCCACATCGGTCCGCGAGGCGTAATTTTCACACTCGCCACCCCCGCTTTCCAACCGGATATATTTTCCGCGGCGTAAGTTTCTAAGGAGAGAAGCAGGCATAGTGAAACGGCGATGATAATTTGTAAGCGATTGGATTTAGATAACATAAGAAAATTCCATAGAGACCAGATAAACCTGCAGAGTGCGTCCCAGCGCACATCGAAAATGGAGCGTGTGTCGCGATACACCTTCCGAAAACTTCCTCTACACTTTAGCCGATTCAATCATGCGAATTGCTGCCTCGGCAAGGCCGCAATCTGGGAATTCGGATATCGCCTGTTGGTAATACTTCAAAGCTTGCTCACCTTTCCCAATTTGAGAATAACAAAATGCGATATTACACAAGGCCATTTCACGGTAGCTCATTTTGGAAGGTGACATCAATAGAATATACCTGAATCGATCAAGCCATGCGTAACGGGTGAAAAACTCATAACTTCGCGAAAATTCTTCAATCGCTTTTTCATACTGCTGATGACGGACCAACCGAATTCCCCGACGATGATCACGAGGGATTAGCAAACGAACTCCGATCGAATAAGTCAAGTAGATCGCAATACCAGCCAGTGCGCCTTCAGGTGCCGAAGCCATATTCCAACCAACGACCATTGCCGTTCCAAGAAGGATCAATTGCAAAATCGTTGCGAATGTAGAAGTTGGTCGAATTACGGGGACACGGCTCATTTTATTTTACTCATCCAATTGCTTGCCTACCAAGTTCCATTCTTCACTCACTCCCAGTTTGCCAGCCCAAAGATGAATATACCGGTGATCCAATTTTTCGCCAAGTAGCTTCATCATACCAGCGATATCGCGAAGATGCTTTTGGCTTTCGCCACCTCCGGCCTGAAAATAGACGAGCTTCTTTAGAATGACATCTTCAGGGGAGGCGAACCAGACTGAGTATTCCCCCTCACTGGTGATGCGTTTGACTCGCGATCTTTCTGACTGTGTGAAATCGCCGGGCTTGGGGATAATTACATCAACTTTCAAACCTGATGCAGGGTGAATGATATTAAACTGAAAATGCCTCTTAATAGCCTCTTTCACTGCCTGTTCAGAAACATAATAATCCGGGGCAGGGAAGGTAGCTAGTAATGCTGGCACATTTTCCAATGTCAATTCGGCGACTATATCAACATCGTTGGTAAACCGCGGCTCGCCATAGGCCATACTCGCCATTGAGCCGACAACACGGTATGTAACATCAGTAGATTCAAAAAAGTTCGCTACAAACTGCATTAGTTCGGCTGGTCCCAAGTCACTTGAATTCATTTTTCACCAGTCCATAACTGATCCGCTCGGCGATTTCCCCGTTGACTTGTTCCTCACTCCAATCAGGATGCTCGGTTTGAATCGCTCCGCGCAGGATTGATCGGGCTGATCTCCACATCCTGCCCGCTATCTTTAACCGTTCCGCCTCCGTCTTTTCTCGCAATACGTTTGCCATCGTATCGTCCATCACTTCCATGAAAAACGAATTCATATCACTGGGAGCTTCTATTAATTCAAAAATTGACTATTGAAGGAGGGTAGACATTCTTGCCTGCCAACTATACTGCATACTCTTACGAGACAGACAGGAATGTCTGTGCTCCTTTTGAATAAGTAACGTTCACTACTTACAGTCACTTTTATGGTTTAATTTTGTCGTAATTCATAACGGGACTATATTTTTTCGCCAGGCAACTTTGCCAGGCAAGATTAGCAAGATCATCTGTTTCTATCGTGCAATATTTGACGGAAAGATCATCTGTAATTTCCTGCCAGAAGTTTGAATAAAAAGAATTACTTTGGGCGAGCAGGCGTTGTTTTAAGTTGCTGGTTTCTCCTGCATAAAGGACTTCTTTTTCATTTGCGATAATCAGATAAATTCCCGATTCTACTGGGATATCACCTTGAATGAATGCTTCAAGCTCAGCGGGCTTGAGTTTTGAAATCGAGATTTGTTTTCGCAGAAGTCTTTTTAATTGATTGCCTCTGGCGTTATAAAGAATCTCTCCCTGACAGCGAGCCGTTTCTGCTTGATCACGAATTTTCAACGCGCCCCAGCGGTATTCAAAAACGGAAAATCCGGGGGTTAATTCGGTTGCAAGATCATCAAACTTCTTTGCGAGAACGGGGTCACAAAAGATTTCATCCAGGCTTTCCCCTTCTTCTCGAATGAGCATTGTTTGCAACGCAATTTCACTGGCAGCCAAAAACGGATCGCAATGTTCCCAAGAAAGATCGGACGATTTCGTGATTTCGATCTCGTTCAACTTCCCCTCTTTTCGTAACCGAAACAGCAGGATATTCCAGGTGCAGGCATCTCCTGCGAGTCCAAGTTTTTTACACGCCTGGATGAACGAAGTATTCAGTTCGGGATCGATCACAGCGCGATCAGCCGAGTAACCTTGATGAGCAAGCCGAAACGCTTCTTGCACGCCCCGGCAAGTCAACTCCAGTTGAACTTCTGCATAGAGGGTCTCTTTT
>WFOZ01000083.1 GCA_015487825.1 Planctomycetaceae bacterium | reverse complement strand
GGGAATGTCTGTGGGAGCCTCGGCTGTTATTTATGGTTTGCTGGCGATGGCAATGGTCTGGGCACCACGAAATGAGTTTGAGATTTTTGTGTTTGCTTTCTTTTTTTATCGCATACTCGCCACCACGTTTGAGCTTTCCATTCTTGCCTTCGGCTTACTTTATGTCGGCAAGGAATTTCTGATTCCGCTCCTGTTTGGTTTTCAGATGAGTAGCCAGGTGTTGCATCTTTCGGGGGCTGCAGTTGGCTTTGGAATTGGTGTCCTGTTCCTCAAATTGAAGTGGGTTGATTGTGAAGGTTGGGACCTATTCAACGTGATGAAAAAAGATCATGGCAGCACGGAGTTGATAAAGCATTATAACCTTCTGCCCGAAGCGGAATATAAATTAGAATCGGTGAAGAAAAAGAAGAAAAAAAGGAAAAAAGGAACCTCGATCAGTTCTCTGGAAGATGACTTCAACGAAGATGCAGCTTCGCAGGAAATACGTCGGGGGAAAAGCCTGGCCCGCATCCGCAAATTACTGGCTCAAAAAAAACCGAACGCTGCGTTGTCGGAATATCAAAACACAAAACAGCAGTTAGGTGGTTTTACGCTGGGCTCACCAGATATGGAACAACTTGGGGATGCGCTATATCGACAGAAACTTTTTGAGCAGGCTGGACCTGTTTATGATGAATACATCACTCGCTTTCCAGAACTTGCAGACCACATTCGTATTAAACTGGCCGCCATTCTTATCGAAAAACAGCAGCGCCCGCGAGCAGCACTGCGAACTCTGGCACCGATTGCTCCCGGAGCGTTGTCGGAGAGTTTAGAAAAAACACGCATCAAAATAGAACGCAAAGCAAACCAACTGATCGAAGAAGGTGTTCTTGAGCTGGAAGGGAATTCGTGGTGAATCTGAGCCGAACAAACGGGCACAACACAGCTAAACAGTCAGTCCGTTTCGAATCTGTATTCCGATTTCAGGGTTGAGCATCACCGCAGTCGCCAACTGCACCGACTCTGCACCGGCGTTTAAATACTCTTTCACGTGTGAAGCGGAGTGGATACCGCCGACGCCGACGATTTTCAGGTTGAATTTGTACTCTTCAATCAGCTGTGAAAACAACCGCACCTGATCAATCGATGCAGATCGAATTCCATCGCCACAAATCCCGCGTTGCTGTCCGTCAAACATAAGCTGGCCCGACGAATCTTTTACTCTGGCAGCAATACTGTTTGTCATTGCCAGTCCATTGATAAATGGAGCAACCGATTTTAATAATTCAGCAGAAGCAGCACGATCCGGTTGATGACCAATTTTGATAACGTAAGGTGTTGTGCCGATAGCTTGCCGCACGGCTTGTGCAACCAGCGAGGCAGACTCGCACTGTTGATATAACTGCCCGTCCTGTGTGACGACATTCGGACAGGAAAAATTGGTTTCGATGCAGTCAGCTCCACTTTCAACTGCCCAGGCTGCACAACGGGCGTAGTCTTCAGCAAGATCACTTAGTGACCAGCCCGGTTGAACAGTTCCGACTACGGAGACCGAAAGGAGTTGATCGCTTCGCAAGTTGTTTCTTGTCCATTCAATATCTTTTCGCCAGACATCGGGAGCTTGGGAAGGCATGCCAAACGAGACGGCCCAACTCCCTTTCATTTCGGGTGAGACAGGAACTTCCTGTTCGTCTCCTGTTAATTGATTATTCCTCACCGGGGTTAAATTCGGTAACCTGTAGCATTCTCTTTCAATACTGCGAACGGTTTTGTACGTTAATATATCGAAGCCGAGTTTCGAATAGTAGAGAATCCATTTTCCATTCAGAAGTGGTCCGGCAGAAATCCCCAAAGGTGAGGCGATCGGTTTCTCCAAAAATTGCCAACGGCCCGGGACTTCAGAGACAGAACAATCGACGGGATCTGGAGCATGCTGATAATTCCATGAGTAATCTTTCCGGATATCGTATCGCTGAAAAATGTGATTACTCATCGGTATGCTTTGGAAGTTGAATTAATTGAATTTCCTCAAAGTACTCAGCAAAGCAATGTAAGAGGGCTTTGGAAAGCCATCGTACAGGAAAACCCTACTGCTTAAGGTGCGGTTTCTCCTTCGTATCGCATGATGAGCATTCCTAATGGGGGCAGGACAACTTCGATACTTTGTTCTCGACCGTGCATCGGTTCAGCAACAGTGACAACTCCCCCGGCGTTACCAACGTTTGTGCCCCCATATGTAGCCGCATCGCTGTTGACAACTTCCCGATAAAAACCCGGGTAAGGAACTCCAATACGGTAATGCTCTCGCGGCACTGGTGTGAAATTGAAGATACAAACCAGCGTTTCCGCATTGTTTTTTGCAATTCGACAAAAAGCGTAAGTGCTGTTTTCTGCATCGTCTGCATGAATCCAGGAAAAACCTTCATTGGAAAAATCGATTTCATGTAATGCCGGAAATTCCCGTAATGCCTTGTTGAGATCGCCGATAAAATTGCGGACGCCATCGTGATGGATGTTGCCGATCAATGCCCAGTCTAATTCTGAATCATGATTCCACTCGTGCCACTGGGCTAACTCGCATCCCATAAACAGTAACTTCTTACCGGGCATACAGTATTGGTAACCGTACAGAAGTCGCACGTTCGCGAACTGCTGCCAGTAATCGCCAGGCATTTGGGCAACCAGGGATTTTTTTCCATGAACAACTTCATCATGCGAAAGCGGAAGTAGAAAATTTTCCGTGAAGGCGTAAATCATTCGAAACGAAAGAGCATTTTGATGATGCTTGCGATGAATCGGATTGCGTTCAAGATACGTCAGTGTATCGTTCATCCATCCCATATCCCACTTCATGCTGAAGCCGAGTCCGCCATCGTAGACAGGTTTGGAAACTCCGCCCCAGTCGGTTGATTCCTCTGCAAATGTTAAGATGCCGGGGAACTCGCCATGCAGGACGGTGTTCATATCCTTCAAAAACTGAATTGCTTCCAGGTTCTCGCGCCCTCCGAATTTATTCGGAATCCACTCTCCTTCGTTGCGGGAATAATCCAGATACAGCATCGAAGCGACCGCATCGACACGGATTCCATCAATATGATATTTATCAAGCCAGAACCGGGCACTTGAAAGCAGAAAGTTGCGGACTTCATTTCGTCCGAAATTGAAAATGTACGTGTTCCAGTCGGGATGAAATCCTTGCCGAGGATCGTCATGCTCGTACAAGCTTGTCCCATCGAATTTGCCCAGCGAATGTGGATCCGTCGGGAAGTGAGCAGGTACCCAGTCGATAATAATTCCAATACCCGCCTGATGAAATTTATCGACAAAATATTTGAAATCGTCCGGCGCTCCGAAACGACTTGTCGGAGCAAAATAGCCTGTTGTCTGATACCCCCAGGAGCCATCGAAAGGATGCTCGGTAATTGGCATCAGCTCAATGTGCGTGTACCCCATCTCGCGCACATATTCCAGAAGAGAGTCGGCCAGTTCGTGATAAGTATAATAACGCCTGCCATCTTTGGGACGCTTCCATGAACCGAGATGCAGTTCGTAAATGGAAATAGGTTCTGAAAACCAGTCGCTGTTTTGGCGACGCTCCAGCCAGTCATGATCGCTCCATTGGTATTGATCGATATCATAAACAATGGAAGCGGTTTGTGGTGCGCTTTCCATAAAGAATGCCACCGGATCCGCTTTTTCAAGCAGATTCCCGGCCTGAGTTTCGATGGCATATTTGTAGGTATGGCCGTTATCAACACCGGGCACAAAGCCAGACCAGATTCCCTCGTTGCTGCCATATAAATCGTTTTGACCAGCGGTCCAGTTATTGATATCGCAGATAACGCTGACTCTTCTTGCATTCGGTGCCCAGACGGCAAATCGTGTTCCGATAACGCCATCTTGTTCGCAGCGGTGTGCTCCCAGGTGATTATACATCGTACAGTGCATTCCTCGTTTGAGTGCCAGCAGGTCAGAGGCGGACAGTTTTTCTCTACTCAACTTATTTGCCTGGATAAGGGATTCAGTAGGCATCTCGGGCTCGCCAGAAAGACTCTCTAAATTCTTTGAATCGCAAACCGGTTGACCATACAAAATTGTCCGTCATCCTCTGAGTCATCCCGGACAGCCGGGTTGTTATCAAAAAATGAACCGGCAATATAATACGGCGGATTTGAAAAGCCGCCACATGAAAAACAGGCCAATTTCTGCTTAACTCATTTCATACCGTCATGTTATGTCTTTTCGTTTTGCGAGATCATTAAAACCTTAACGATCATTGAAGCCTGTAGTATAAAATGAATCTCTGCAAGAATCTAATCTCACGAGGAAGTCGCTGATAATTTCAGCAGGGAAAGAGACATCAACGAGAACAAATCTGTTAACCGGCAGAGTTGACGTAAAGCCACAAAGCCTGCGGAATATCTTCGAATTGTGAGGGTTATCACATAAGTGATGCTCCAGCCTCACTGAGTTATTTCTTTCCGTAACAGATGATCTCTCCATCGATGGTAGAGAAGTACAGTTTTTTATGGGCTGCACTGAAGCTGTCCCAGGTTGGGATCGAATTTAAGTGATAACTGGCCAGCCGTTTTCCATCGGTTGTGGAGATCACCTGCAGAATGGCTCCCTGTTCTCCACGCAAAGCTGCGTCCTGGGCGATCAGTTGTTTATCGACGCTGTTATCTTTATTGACGATTTGCGTGAATGTTTTTTCTTCATCGATCAGATCAGGAGGACCAGCAATGAACAGTTTTTCGCCGGAAAGTAACATCGCCCGTACAAACAAAGGAACATCTTCTGTCCAGAGATGTTCCACCCTGTAACCGCCGCCGGGGCCGCCTGTGTTGCCGCCGGTAAACTTCATCGCTTTACCGAATTTTCCAGCGACCGATTTGGCAACGGTTATCTTTCCACGATTTTTATTGCCGGACGCATCGGCTGGCCCTTTCTCAAACGAGCAGGCATAAACGAGTTGTTCTTCTGGTTTGATCGGCTGGCCCGGTTTTTCAAAATGGGATTGAATTTCCTCTGCCGAGAGGGCCCGATGATAGATTCTGACTTCATCAATTAAACCGGTAAAAGCAAATGGACTTTTATAATTTCCGACAGCAGAGCCTGCATCCGCTCCAATTTCCATCCCCTGTAATGGCTCAGCAGCGATGAGCCGCTCTGCTTGGGCTTCTGCAACCAATTTGCCATTCACGTAAAGTTTCAGTTTTTTATCCGCCGTCAGGCAGCCTGCAAGATGTGTCCACTTTTTAACAATTTTCTGCTTTCCATAAACAGAATAGAGCTTCTCTTTCGAGCGAACAAGAAAACCGGGAACTCCTTTGTTGATGATAATTGCATAACCGTTGACGTTTGCGCCACGCGCAATCACGGTCCCGTTTGGCTTTTCAGCTTTCACCCACGCTTCCACTGTCAGCGGTTTACCGGTCGGATTGAGGCTCTCCGAATTTTTGATTGCGATTTGAGAAGTCGGTTTTCCTTTTCCTCGCCGCAGTAATCTGGGATCAACTTTGGGAGCCTGTTTATCTGCTGCAAACAGATGATGCTCCATGATTGTTGTCCAGCGATAATATTGCGATTTGCGTGCAAAGCCATAAATCCTTTCATCATTATGAACAAGAATTCGACCTGATTGCGTGTATTTTCCCGCCTGATGATACCCCGAATGCCCTCCGGCAAAACTGCGACCATAAACCCAGTAGGAACGGTGGAACCAGGTATCATCCAGAAAGCCCATCGGTGCAAACAGATGCCGGGTATCTCCTGCCTGCGTTGCCCCTTGCACAGCCGGCTCGCCAGAGTGTGGTCCCAGATTGATGCGGTTTCCCTGTTGGTCAAATTGTTGGGAACGCATATAAATGTTTTCGCCATCACCAGAAAGAATATCGGGCAGTCCCACGGGCATGTTCAGAATTTGTACCCGAGACTGGATATTTTCTTTTGTTTCAGGATCACGTTCATCAATCACAACTTCGGTTAATTTCTGGCCGGTTCTGGCATCCAGCTTGAACCAGCGCAAACCACCATCAAGAAAGTTCGACCGCCCTGCAACAAAGTAAGCCTTTCCCTGTTGAACAAGAATGCTGCCATGCACGGGCCAGACAGATTCAATCTGTTCAAAAGCCATCAGCTTACGTTCCACCGGCGCGGCTCGAAACCGCCAGATTAAAGCTCCATCCTGTGAGCGTAAACAATAGACCCAACCATCTGCAGAACCGAAAATCACACGACGATCAAAATAAGTGGGCGGCGAGTCGATGCGTCCGCCCGCTGTGTAACTCCAGATCGGCTCCCCGGAATCTGCATCGAGCGCAAAGAGCGTATGCTTATCAACCTGTGCTACGAAAAGTTTTCCCTCAGCAATTGTCAACGCGCTCAGTTTCCCGCCAAGCTTGCTTTTCCAGGCTTGTTTCAGCTCGGCTGGTACGTCTGTTTCAGTCGTGCCGGATCGTGCTGAATCGTGCCGGAATGTCGGCCAGTTTTCCTGTTCAGAACTTGCTACCTGTTGAACGCTCATCGCCTTAAACGCTGGACCTTTTTCAAGACGTCCTGTATCGGGAATATTCTTGGGAAGTTTGAGAGAATCTGATTCCGCAGCAAGAGCATTCAAGCCGAACAGTTTTGATTCCGGGTAACAGGCACAATCGTGAGGCGGCGTATAGACCAATCCGTTGCAGGGCATAATGCCATACAGGCAACCGCCGCGCACCCAGTGGTTAATGTTCCAGTCTTTCTTTTTATAATCAACAAATTCAATCCCTGTTCTCGAAGGCAGCAGGAATCGATCCGTCGCTTTCGCCATGTAACAGCGATGATGGAACCAATACGTTTTGACGTTGGGAGGAAATGTACTTTTCACCTCTCCTGTTTTTGGGTTGCGTCCCGTGAACACGCCGGAATCGTTGGTCGCTGTCGTCGGGGCGGACCAGACTAATCCTCCCACAACCAGTAAGTCTTCGGGGGAATCATAAGCCGATTTATCATGATGCGCTTTCCATAACTCTTTGCCAGTCTCCAGCGAGAACGACCGCATGGATCGATCACCTCCTGCAAACAGCACAACATCTTCATAGATGACAAGTTTCGGGCCGAAATTCATCGTCATCTGGGAACGCCTCGGGGCAGCGGCTTTCCAGATTTCCTTGCCGTCATTGCGATCCAGGCAAACGACCTGTTCGCCATCGTAATACAAAACTTCCTGATTCGTGGCAGCCAACGTGATGGGTGCAACGCGGGTTTCTTTGAACCAGAGTTGTTTCCCGGTATCTGCATCAAACGCCATGATCTGCCGCGGCTGCTGATTCCATTGATAATCTGGCTTGCGCACCCGCTGTTGGTCGCCCACATTTTTTTCGGGAGTAAATGTTGTCATCACATTCTCTCCCTTATTAACGACCAGAAAAAGTTTTCCTTCCGAAAAGATAATCTCTTCTGTTGAACCACTGTTTTTGTAAGTCAGTAATGTCTTACCGGTAATCGCATCGAGGGCAGTCAACGGTGCCTTGATGCCAAGTGTCACAAAAACTTTATCATCAATCGCAACCAGACGACGCGCCAGTTGTGTCGGTCCGTTCTTCAAAGGCCATAAATGGTTGTGCCAGGAATCGATGTCCCGTTTCCAGAGAAGAGTACCATTGAAGGCATCGCGGGCAACCACTTTCCATTTGGGAGGCAATTGAATCGAAGTGCGGGAACCTTCATCCATAATATAAAAAATACGATCCGATGCCGAAACGAGCGCACTCATACTCGCCATGCGGTCGTGATGCCGGGACCAGCGAGGTGAACCAATCCACTGCAAATGTCGCGGGGGGCCAACCACACGATCGTGAGCCACAGAATTGCCGGTGGCATCGTGCATGAAGTGCGTCCACTCATCGATATCTGCAGGACGTGGCTTCTTCGTTTTCTTCCATTGGTTTCCCTGTTTGATGTAGGCAACACCATTAGGTGTCAGCGTTCGCAAAACTTCCTGCATGCTCACATCACCCAGGTTTTCAGTGACAAACAGATTGACCATATTGTCAACATAACCGAGTTTGTTCCCGCTGTAATGTTCAACAGAAATCTCGCCGTACAATCCGAGAGACTGGATATGTTTGCGAGCGTTTTCAACATGACTACGATTCGCATCAAGCCCATGCACCTGATAGCTGTCGTTAACTCTCAGCCGCGCCGTCAGTTTGCCATCACCGCAACCGAAATGAACAATCAAGCCACCCGTCACGCCAGTTTCACTAATAATTTTATTCGCCAATGCAGCTTCTGCATCCTGCGCAACCGCCTGCTGGTTCATCAACAGACAGAAGCATGCCACAAAGAAAGCCAAAGAGAAAACCTGTTTCGCGTAAAGCCGGGTAGCGTGTCGCATTGTTGTCCCCTTTAGATCTCATGAAAATAATGCAGCGGAATATTCAGGATGGTTTTAATAAGATAAAATGTCAAGAGTCAGACAAAATAGCTGATATTGCATCATTATATACGTTAAGCATCGATCAAATAATAACTGTCGTATCTTTGGGATGGCCCAGACGCATCGCGTCTGGGTGACGCAGTCACAAGAAGCCTTATCAGACACTCTGCCGGGACAATAATCTCCCCTTCTTTTTTACTGTTTCATGCTTTTTCTTCGTCGGAAACCACATTCTCGGCTTCCTGTTGCGGGGCAACTCAGACGCGATGCGTCTGAGCCATCCAATCGGTTTGAATTTTGTGACAGTGATTCGGTTCAGCATCGTTTCCCGTAAAACGGACAGTTATTGTTTTGGCAATGTTAAGAACATTTTCTCAAAATTAGTCGTAAAGCATGAAGAATATTTACACCACAGGGGGTTCCATGTTATAACTGGCGGCAAAACAATACAAATTGGACAAAAAGGGGCAGAATAATGAAGATAAAGTGGTTTATGGCATCGGTCATCGCCTGCATGACTCTGGGAATGACGGCTGCATTCAGCGGAGAACAAGAGAACGGCTCTGAATCTACCGAGCAGAATCGTATTTCGGTGGAGGCTGCACGCAAGGACGCAAAGTTGATGCACGATATCTACCTTGCAACATTGGAGATCGTGCATGATCACTATTTCCATGGCGAGCGGGCCGTCGTGCCAGCTCGCGCACTGGAAGATGTCTTTGAAGTCATTAAGCAAAAAACGAATGCAGAAGCGAACTGGATTTCCGTCAACATGAAGGCGATGAGTATCGGACATCGGCCCAAAACTGACTTTGAAAAAATGGCTGCCAAGGAAATTGCCAAAGGAAAAGGGGAAGTTGAAATAGTCGCAGACGGATAT
>WFOZ01000082.1 GCA_015487825.1 Planctomycetaceae bacterium | reverse complement strand
GTTACCTCAGAGAACATGGATTGGGGGCTGAACGCAATATAATCGTCGCCTACAACGCCTATGCAATGGGCGCCAAATTGGGTGACCCCGACTCAATGGTAGAAATAGGAGTGGGTTATTTGCAGGGGAAGTTTAAAATGGAACGTAACACCGGTCAGGCTGTTGCTTGGTTCAACTCCGCTATGGTGAAATATGAAAAACGCGGCGAGAAGAAAAATATAGAATATGTTCGGCGGCTCATTTCAGATTCTGAAAAGAATCTCCAACTCGACCTCAAACTGAAGCAATTGCGCGAAAATTTGATCATCGAACGCGACGTAAATAACGCCATGCGACGTCGGTTTGGCCCCCGTGGCTAAGGTTGGGGTGCAAAGTCGCAGATGAGAGGACCATCTTGGAAGCACCAACAAAATGGTCAACGACGGTCTTGAGTTTTGTCAAGTTGTGCGTCAAAGAAAGATCATCGCGCTGACGAACATCAAACGGGGACATCCAAACTCTATCTCGAAGATTTTTCGATTTCAAGCGTTGCTCAGGTATCTGTAATAGATTGACGTCCCTTGATCGAACTTTTATGGACGAAAATCTATCTGGGCTGCAACAGGCAGGCGCGAAAACTCTATCGGCGAGCAACGACGACCAGCGGGATTGATGCCTGCCAGGCTGGTTGGGTCGGTGGCGGTACTCTGCTCTCCATCGCCGTTACCGATCGTGCTGCCGAAGGCGTTGTTCAGATTGACGGCTCCATCAAACTGCTCCGCTCCGACCCGCAACTCCGCAGATTCCGGATCGCGCGAAGCATCCGGCTGCAAACTTTCAGGGACCGTAATCGTGGCATCGTTATAACGATCCGCCGGAACCGTCCCGAGTATCCAGGTGCCGACCCCGTTTTCATCTTCGCTGTAAGTCTCCCCATTTTCCAGATTCTGCTGATCCGACAACGATTGAGATGCCGAAGCAACCGCCCGATCATTACGCAACGTCTCACGATTCGTTTCGAGAGCAGCCCAAAAAAGTTGGGATACGCATTCGCTATCCCAACCTACATGTTACCCACGCTACGTCACTCTTCAATTGTGGTACGCACAGCGTACCCTACGTCGCTACGTCTCGATCTGGTCAAAGTGAAAAGATTCAAAACAGATTTGGTGCTACTATCGCCGAACCATTGTCGTGTGGAGATATGCAGAATATTTGCACCCCGCGACCCGGTGTATAATTAGAAATTAACCAAAATGTACTTCATTTCATTTTTACATCCACAAACCAAGAGGAGTGGCGGTTGATCTTTCTTGGAAAGGTCTTCCGAAAAATATTGATCACAATAAGGACATTTCCAAATGAGGTGAACAGTTTCCTCTTCTTCGAAGTCGCCACTTTTTTCACCAAAAATATTTGCTGCAGTGACAGTACGTCTTGTGATTCTCCAGCCATCTTCATCATTCTCTGTCATCCAGTGATTTCCGATTGCGTAATCATCCTCATCAGGATCACCAAAGGCAAAGTGGTTAATAACCGCTTGTCTCGCGTCATGCTCTTTTAATGCATACGCATACACTCTCTGTCCCCATTGCCCCTCGTATATTTCGATTTCTACTGTCGGTGTTATCATCTATCGTGTTCTGATTATCCTAATTAATGTAAATGAGAGCATTTCTGATTAGACGCCGAATATCAGTCCGAAGCTGAGGCGGAACATCGGATGGTTTTAAGAGCGTTTGCCCTCGGTGTGAAGTTCGCCAAATTCCATTAGTTCCACGCCCTTGAATAACCGCTATTTCCTTACCATTCGCATTGTAGACATGAACATGAAAACGCTCGCCTGGAGACAGGTTGTGCGTATCTATCCTAAACGTATGCCTTCCATCTGAAAACGAGCCTGTTACACCTTTTGCTGAACGCCAAGTGTTTGGTAAAGTAAACGTACTTTTGGGGGCATTGTTGAGTTGACGTGCGAATGCTTCAGCCGCTTCTTTACTGTCAAATTCTAAGACGCGACGCGTGGTGTTGCCATTGAGATCATACAGTGTTTTGGTTGCTGGATTGCCAGCGTCATCTACAACAT
>WFOZ01000081.1 GCA_015487825.1 Planctomycetaceae bacterium | reverse complement strand
CCACCGCAGAGCAGGGCGAATTTCAGTATGCCAGGTATTCACAAAGCAGAAACAATTTCGAGTCGCCCGAAGAAGAAATACAACTGCTACGGCTGCGCATTGTTTCGCTGCAACAGTCTCTCCAGGCAGATCCCGAATATTCCGACAACCATCTGCGGATGGCAAAGTGTCTGCGGCGTTTGTTTGAATTGCAAATGCAGCAGGCAAACCAGGCGATGCCGATGTCGCAAATTCGGGCAGCGGTGTACAGCGGAGGATTCGAAAATCGCAGGCAGCTCCAAACCTGGTTAAGCAACCCGAGCGTAATGAAGCAATCGCTTCCTGTGGTGAAAGCCTGTTTGCGTCATGCGAAACAATCTTTGAAGTGTTGCCCTTTCAAATCATCTTCTCTGCTAATTCAGTCAGACCTTTGTTTCATCGAAAATCCTGATGCTTTACTTCCCGATTACTATCTGGCTCGTGCAGAGCTGACGCAACCCTGGTCTCCGGAAATTCCTTACACTGCAGGTATTCATGCCTGGGGACAGGGAGAGATTGACGAGGCTCTTGAAGCCTGGAAAAAAGTCTATCCCAAAGACAAAAAAGTGGCTCGGCGGATTATTGAAGTTGTATCAACAGCTTTTCCCCCTGATGTTCTGATAGAAATATTCGAGCCGGACCTGGATCAACTTACAGAAATGATTAAGGCGTATAAGCCTTATAATAGCGAGCATGGACAAACAATAATTTTATGCCTGGCTCGAGCAACTCTCGATCACGCTCCTGAAATGACGCCACAGGAACAGGAAGAAGTTCTCGTGAGAGCATTCACTTACTTAAATGCTTCAAAATTACTGGAGCAAACATCTATCTACATTCAACTTGCCTGCGAAATCCAGCAGGACTCATTGAAAATGCATAATGTATTTGGACGCTGGCTCGTAAAGAACAAAAAATATCGACTTGCCCGACCGCATCTGAAGTATTGCCTGAAGCGATCATCACTCGATACGCAAATTGAACAGCTTCTTAAAAAGTGCGACCATTATATCCAACTGCAATCGCGGCAGGTTGTTCGACCAGCCAGTTTCGACTCCTATTGATACAGCCCGCAACATTTACAGCCCCACATACCACGGTCGTGAGCATGACGGTTTCTTCTCTTTTTCGGTTCATCCGTGGCTAATTGATTTTCAAAAAAAACAAAAAGCACGCAATTTCCGGATGAATCTTTTTTCTTTATGGGCTGGTGATGGTTTCATCCAGGTTCATTAATGCGCGAGCCACCAGTTCCCAGGCAGCCAATTCGTTGGAGGCCTCTTTCTCGCCGAGAATATCTGCTGCTTTTATTTCAGATTGATCAAGTCGCTGGAGTTGCGCGTTGTAGAAATCAATCACCATTTCTGCTTCATCTTTACTCGGCGGGCGTGTCAATAATCTTCGAAACAGGTAAACCGTTCGGTGACGCACCAACTCCTTGGGAGAATGTTCCTGAGTGGCAAACTTTGCAACGGTTAATTTTGCCAGCGCGATCGCCATTTCCTGGTACATTTCGTCATTAAGAAGTGTTAACGCCTGAAGAGGTGTATTGCTGCGGTCTCTGCGAACGGTACAGTTCTCGCCTGTTGGAGCATCGAATGTGGTGAAGGCTGCAAATGGAGTGGTCCGCTTGCTGAATGTGTAAAGAGAACGACGATAACGATTTTCGCCCTGAGAAACTGGCCACTTCATACTACCGTAAGACAACGCCGTCACGCTGGCGGGTTGAGGTGGATACACACTCGGGCCGTACATCTTTTCTGAAAGCAATCCGCTGGAGCTGAGTAACAGATCTCGAACAGTTTCCGCATCGACACGCATTCGTGGACCACGAGCCAGCAATCGATTCTCAGGATCTGCCTGAAGTGCCTGCTCGCTAACCTGTGCACTTTGACGATACGTGGCTGAGTTGACGATTAAACGATGTAACTCTTTTCTTGACCAGCCTCGTTTCACAAATTCTGTTGCGAGCCAATCCAGAAGCAACGGATGTGTAGGCAGATCCGATTGAGTGCCAAAGTCGTCTGGAGAACGGACGATGCCGTAACCGAAAAACGCCTGCCATTGCCTATTCACCACCACTCGGGCCACAAGCGGATTTTTCTCGCTTACAAGCCACTTCGCAAAAGCGAGTCGGTTAGCCGTTTCATCCTTCTCAAGAGGCGGGAAAAGTGCAGGAACACCAGCTGTTACTTCCTCTTTCGGGCTCAAATATTCTCCGCGATGATGACGATACGTTTTTCTAGGATTATCAGCCGGCCTTTCCCGAAAGACCATTGTTGTTGGGTTTTCTGGCAGTTTTGCTCGAATTTCTTCAATCTTTTTTCGAGCTTCTGTCAGTTCAGCAGTCACCAGCAGAAACTGTCTGTGCAATTGCTCCCGGTCCTTTTCGGTGAGAGAATCGACAGTACGAGTAAGCAGTTCTTCAATTTCAACAGGATGTTTTTTCGCTTGAAT
>WFOZ01000080.1 GCA_015487825.1 Planctomycetaceae bacterium | reverse complement strand
GCAAATCCTCCTTGTGACCGATCAGGGACTTGCCCAGGCGGGGCATGAGGATCGGGCCGTTCAATCGTTGCAGGAAGCCGGGCATCAGGTGGTTGTTTTTGATGCCGTTTGCCCAAACCCGACGACGGAAGATGTCGACCACGCATTGCAGGTTGCCCGCCAACATCAGATCGATTTCATAGTCGGCCTGGGGGGAGGCAGTAGTATGGATTGTGCCAAGGGAGTCAACTTTTTGCTGACCAATGGGGGAAAAATTGAGGACTATTGGGGCGTTGGTAAAGCGACCAGACCAATGCTCCCTCTGATTGCAATTCCCACAACATCCGGTACGGGCAGCGAAGCTCAATCATTTGCCTTAATTGCCAATCCCGAAACACATATGAAAATGGCTTGCGGTGATAAAAAGGCGGCTGCAAAAGTTGCTATTCTTGACCCCGAATTAACAACTACGATGCCTGATACGGTTGCAGCTGTGACAGCTGTCGATGCCTTGAGCCACGCGGTTGAAACTTTTGTGACAATAAAAAGAACGCCGGTTTCTGCAATGTTTTCCAAAGAAGCCTGGCGGTTACTGACTCGTGGTTTTCCAAAAGTTTTTCAGGAAAAACCTGATATCGAAGCACGTGGGCAAATGCAACTGGGGGCACACTGGGCCGGAGCTGCCATTGAGCAATCGATGCTTGGTGCAACACATGCGCTGGCGAATCCTTTATCGGCTCACTTCAATACGGTGCATGGTGTGGCAGTTGGTTTAATGCTGCCTCATGTGATTCGGTTCAACCGGAATGTTGTTGGTCATTTATATGGCGAACTTGCAGCTGAAGCTGGGCTTTGCCCGGCTGATGATCCCGATGCGTCTGAGAAACTGGCACAGTTCATTCAACGCCTTGTTGCAATGACGGGAAATCCGACTTCTCTTGACCAAATGAATATCGACAGAAAATTATTCCCTCAGTTAGCTCAGGAAGCGGCTAAGCAATGGACAGGTAACTTCAATCCCAGAGAGGTGCGAGTGCATCTGATGCAGGAACTTTACGAATGTGCGTGGACATCATAAAACAAGTGCTGCAAGTCCGTTTCGCTGTCATGTTGATGATCGCTTTGTCGATGTTGACACCAGGGGAGCTATTTCCCGGTACCGAATCACTTCAGGCTGAAGAGGAAAAGCAAACCGGGCAGGACGAATGGCTTTCGTTTAGAAACGGGAACCTGCTGCATGGAGTAGCCGGCTCCGATTTGCCACGCAAATTAAAACAGCGATGGAGCTACGAGACCAAAGATGGTATCCCGGGAACTCCCACCATTTCGCAAGGGCACGTCTATTGCGGTATATTGGATGGCTTTGTGGTTTGTCTCGATCTTAAAACCGGTAACGAAATCTGGAAATATCGTTCCATTGACGATCCGGATCCCAAAAAATTTGCCCCCGGGTTCAAAGCAGCCCCTCTGGTCACAGAAAAATCGATTTGTATTGGAGATGAAGATGGGATTTTTCACTGCATCGACAGAAAAACCGGAAAGCGGCAATGGAGCTTTGAAACCTTTGGAGAAATTATCAGTTCTGCTTCACACATTGATGATCGAATCGTCTTTGGTTCTTACGATAATTCGTTGTACTGTCTGGAATTAGCTACGGGAAAAAAACTGTGGAGTTTTGAAACCGAAGGATATGTTAACTGCAGTCCCGCTATCATTAATGGTTTCACGTTCGTCACCGGTTGCGACGAACAGCTTCGAGTGGTTGATATCCAGACCGGGGAGCAGATCAAGAAGATGCCGCTCGATACTTACCTGATTGCATCGCCTGCGATTATGGGGGATATTCTCTACGTTGGGACTTACGCCAGCGAAGTTATTGCGGTCAACTGGAAATCACTCAAAACAGAGTGGCGTTATCGAGCCGCGGTCGGTGAATTCCCTTATCATTCCTCAGCAGCGGTAACACAGGATTTTGTTCTTGTTGGAGGACGCGACAAACTGCTGCACTGTATCAACCGAAAAACAGGCGAGGAAGTCTGGACATTTGCCACACGTGGGAAAGTTGATAGTTCACCGGTGATTGTTAAAGAGCGTGTTTACGTTGGCAGTGACGACGGGTATCTTTATGGTGTGGAATTGAAAACCGGCAAAGAATTCTGGAAAACGAAACTGGGACGCAAGGTTCCCGGATCCCCAGCTGTTGGAGAAAATCATCTCGTGATCGGTTCT
>WFOZ01000079.1 GCA_015487825.1 Planctomycetaceae bacterium | reverse complement strand
GTTCCAGCACGCCATCATAACCTTCCGATTGAAGGGGGGACGGCATTCCCAAACCAAAGAAAACATTAAATGCCCTGACAGGAACTTTTGCATAAGACGCTGCCCGCGCAGAGGAAACAAGCATTTCTTCCAGAAGAGGCAGGCCGATTGTGATACCGCCAATTCCTTTGAGAACCGTACGGCGATTAAATTGATTTTTTTTCATCGTGCTCAACGTCCACTTCCTGGTGTGATGTCTGATTTTCTATAAAGGATGCTGCAATTGTACCTCTCTGAATTGATAACCCAGGCTTAAATTATTTTTCCGTTCGTGTTTTCTGCACCAGGTCACTGAGAATAATCGCAGTGATGAAAGCTTCATAAGTACCGCCATTTTTTTGTGAAATCTGATAAATTTTCTCGACAGTGCGAGCATCGATTGCTGTAAGTGGTCTGCCGATAGAAAATTGCGTCAGCTTCCATGCCAGGCTTTTTTTGACACGCTCACTGCCGGCAAGCCGATCCATCAACTCTGCTGAAGAATTGTAGGTAACCATGCGAGCTTCCCCTGGAAAAAGAATTTCGCCGTCGTCACGCAGTTTGTTATTGTGTTGATCAACCTCATGAAAAGAACCGAGACCGTCAAACTTTTCGAGACCGAACGCCAGTGGTTCAAATTTGACATGACATCCTCCACAGGCGGGGTTGGCAATTCTTGTTAATGAGATATCGCGTTGTGTACGGCCCGGGGTTGTTGGTGGTTTTGTGGTATCGATTCCAGGGGGAGGGTCTTTGACGACACCTCGCAGTAATTCGTGCATAATAAATAAGCCACGTGTTACCATCGAGGCATCATCTCCGCCCACGCTCAGTATTGCCCCCTGGGTCAATAAACCGCCGCGACTCGGGATGTCTTTCAAATCGTATTTTACCAACCCGCGACCTTGTGGCTCGATGCCGTAATGCTTTGCGAGTTCCGGTGTAAGAAAAGTGACCTGGGCGTTGAATAAATCAGAAAGGGGGCGTTTCTGTTTCCAGACGACTTCTTCATAGAAAGCTAACGTTTCCCGACGCATATCGGAAGCCAGCTTCGAATTCCAGTTCGGAAAACGTTTCGGGCTGGGGCGTAAATTATCGAGATGCGAGAGGTTCAGCCAATCGTGGATGAATGCCAGCGAACGCTCTTTTGCCAGCGGAGCAGCGAGCATTCGCTTAATCTCTTTTTTAAGATCGTCACCGGATAGTTTTCCATCTTCAGCGGCTCGAATTAATTTTTGATCGGGAGGACCGCCCCACAGAATGTAACTGATGCGGTTGGCTAATTCGTATTTCTCTACCGACCATAATGTACCATCGCCCTGTTGATTTTCGATACGATACAAAAACCGGGGTGATTGCAGCATCGCTTCAAGAATTAAACTGACAGCTTCCTGGAAATCGCCGCCGGTACTGGCAACAGTTGTCGAAATTCCACGCAGCGTTGCAATTTCCTGTTCATTTAACGGGGCACGATAAATTAATTTTCCCATCTGAGAAATTAGCGGCCGCATGTTTCTGTCAGTCAGTCTTTCGCTTTTTGTGTATTTCCTGGCGAAGGCAGCAATATCCATTTGGGAGACAATGATTTCCGCCAGTCGTGCGTACGCTTCGACATGCTTCAAATCGACATTCAGATTATAAGCGGTGTTACTGAAACCATCTGCTCTCATGTCCGCAGGCAGAATGTTACGTGCTTGTTTCGAAATGTCGACACCCAGGGAACTTTTCACAGAAGCAATATATTCCTGCACGGTCAGGCGTCTGACCCAGTTTTTTGCGTCATCCGGACCATGTACGTAAACGGCTGGATCGATTTGCTCCAGTGACCAGATTGCCCCGGCCTCAATCCATTGCTTTAACAGTTTCTTTTCCTCGTTGGAAAGTGGAGGATGATCCTCTGGCATCTCATTGCGTTTTACAAGATTCCAAAGTGAACTTTTGGAGGAACTGCCGGGAACAATAACCGGTCCGTTTTCTCCGCCCTTGAATGCCTCTTTTTTTCGAGACAGATCGAGTTGGCCTTCTTTCGTTGTAGAATCGTGGCAATCCAGGCAATGGTTGGAAATGATCGCTGCAATTTCAGTTTCAAAATGTTCTGCAGTTGCCTCTTTTTTAACAGCCATTTTCGGTTTTACCAGAACGTCATGCCCGGCCTTGAAGTTCCTTACGACATCTTCCGGTTGCAATGCCCGATTATAAACTGCAACCAGATATAACGTTCCCACCCAGGGACGATCATTCGAAAGTTCGTTCGCCAGAGCGAGGTGATAAGTACCGTTCCAGCTTGATGTATTTCCTGAAATATGCTGTTCTTTATTTTTCTTGCCATCGATATATATTTTCGTCTGACCATTTCGGTTTCTGGTATAAACAATGTGTGTCAGTTTCAAAGGTAATGTTTTCGGTTTGGTGCTTACCGAGGGGATACCGTTGGTACTTGTTTTTGTCGTACGGAATCGGACTTCAATTTTGCTGTTTTCCTGCCCGAGAGTAAAATTACGCTCCCCGCTGTTACGAGACAAGGTAACGATGCGAGCAGGACCTTTCTGCTGCATCGTTGCTGGTCGTAACCAAACTTCCAGCGAGCATTCATTACTTTTTCGAATCGATTCCGTAATACGATTCGCTGGCTTCACAGAGCGAATGAGCGTCTTCTTTTTTACTTCCAGTGATCCCGGTTTTCGAACCACATTGTTAAGGTTTGCAATTTTCAGATTGACCGGCGATCCAACTCCCGCCTGATCTTTAACAATCGCTCCGGTGGCATCACGGAAATCGTAAATTGCCTGCAACCCGTTTCGAACCCGAAAGTTTGAAGTGGAAGAATCCTGTGCTGCTGACTTCTTCCACAAAGAACCACAAGCCAGACAGGAGATGACAAAAAAACCACAAAAGAATTTAATTTTATTTTCGTGGTGAAATGTCATCGTTAATGCCATTTGAAGTAAACAGTTATTTTGTTTTTGTGGAATCTCAATTCTTTCCGGCCCGGCAATAATTCTATGAGAAAGAATCCAGAAAAGCGAGGTTTCAATATACGGAGAGTTGATATTCCTGCACTGCCGGTCTGATAAGCATATTTTCCTATTTAACTCCGTTTTTTTGTCGGTAGAAGTCTATTTGAATTGAACTTACCCTCACATTGATAGTTTTTTCTGCTTTCAGGTTGCAATTTCTTGCACAATCGCGATATTCCTTAAAACAGACCGATTGTTCTCCACCGCAAGGATCATACCAATCTGTTTGTCGAGAAAAGAATATCGCCTCAGATGCATGAAAGATTCGTGATGCAGGCTGTTTTCAGTGTATTATTAGGGAGTATTACCCCTATTTTACCTGAACTGCCACATCTGGGTGTAACGATCCAATTCTGACGAATCGCCTGCCTGGTTCGTGATCATATTGAAATTTTTTCGATGATGGAGTAACTCCTTACAGGAACCTCTAATTCATACATTTTTTGAAAGAGTATTACAGAAAGTCAGTCTGCTTTTCATGGCACGTCATCTCAAGATTTTTGAAGTGGAGAAAGCCCCTCCCTGTATTTACGTAACACCAGTTGGCCAAGGTGCAAGCTTTCGGTATGCCGATTTGCAGATGGAAGCCAATACGGTACGCACATTAGTCGCCGATGCTGATTTTTCCGCATTGATTATCGATTTAAGTCGTCTGGATTATTTTGGTTCTGAATTTATCGGTGCACTTATTATCATAGGACGGGAAAAAAAGAACCGGGGCGGCAAGGTAGCAATTTGTAACGCCAACGAGAATATGCACGAAGTTCTTAAAAACATGGCTATCTTTAAGCTCTGGCCCTATTTTGAAGACAGAGCAACCGCATTGGAAAACCTGCTGGGTTAACCCTTACCATGGTAATAAGTTACGAGTTTTAATCGCAGTAGTAAATCAGGTATTACCAACAGAAGATATTCACCTGAAGCAGGTAAAAACAGGACAAGTGCCGCGTAAGACGGCTTTCCAAAACCGTCTTATGAGGCACTTTCTCTCTGTAAATCTGCCGCTGCCCAGCTAGCTTCTCGCCTCGCTCCCAGATAACGAATTCGGCAGGCAAAAAATGCCGTTGTATTGAAACACCATCACTCAGCCTTGCAATAGCGACTCGCCCTTCTGCCCTACCCGATGGCAATTCAGGTACAATAAGTAGACCTGTCAAATCAGAATTAATTCTTTCAAATCTTATAACCATCAGAGTCGATACTTGAAAATGGGGCGGGAGGTGCGCTGAGACTGTCAGAAAATCCTGACAGAAACGATTCAATAAAGCGGGGACGTGGGGGTTCAGGCAATGTTTCATAGATACAAGCCAAGGCATTGGCCAAAATTCTACCTGTTAATGGCGATAATTCTGTGTGCCGCCTCTTTAGCGGGATGCGTTGGTAAGAACTATGGTTTTCCGGGATTTGGCGCCAAGCAAGCCTCAAAAACGGAAACAGAGAAAGAAGTACCAGTTGAAAAAAATGCTTCGCAGGAAAAAAAACCTTCCGATCTGAACCATGTTGCCTCAATAAATACTGATGATGCCGCAACCGTTGTCCCCGCTTCAGTATCTCAACAGGGAAATACTTCTGAAGATTCTTCTGTCGGATTATCTCATATAGCAGATATATCTACATCCCCTCCTGAAAATGCCTCACCTGAAATTGACCAGGCGTTTCAGGTAACACAGTCTGACAATTCCAGCCTGCAGAAAAAGCAACCCTCACCGGAACTTGAAAATTACAAAGAGCTTGTTTCGCAGGTTGATAACGGGACATCTTCTCTCGATGCTCTGAAAGCCTCACTGGAAAAACTTAATGAAAATAATACTGCTGATTCGAAGCAGATTGAACAAGCTGACAACTCGTTCGCTCAGTACATCAGAAGTCAAAAACAAAAGCAGTCTGAAATCATCGAAAAACCTTCTGTGACCAAACAGATCCCCGGAATTGCAAAGCTTACCGATTCTGAAGTCTCCGGGGAAAATAATTATTCACTGGAGTTACCGTGGGTTAAATCATCAAAGACTCCGGAAGCCGACAAGACTTCCTCAGACAATCCTGTGGAACAACTATCCCAAAGTGGGCTGGGGCATATTCGGGGTATGCTGACCAAGGCCCGAGGATTAATACAGGAAAATAATTTACTGGATGCCCGCATCATTGCCGAAACGGCTTCTGCCTTGAAAAAGAAAACACAGGGAGCGTTCTTGCCGGAAGAAATAACTCCTGAACAGATTCTTGCAGAAATTGCTGAGCGGGAACGACAAAGAAAAAAACAGCTTCTTGCCAGTCTCGATTCAAATTCTATATCCAATTCATCTAATGCTGAATTAAACAACACATCAACAACTCAGGTGAAACAGGCTGCACCGGTCGTTATTGATTTAAGCAAAGAGTGGCTCAACAGCACCAAAAATGCTGAGGGCAACAAACTGGATGACATCGCAAGATTCGAGCAGTCAATCGCCCGCTCCAATCAGGCAGCCAGACTTCCCACAATCACTCCGGCAGGGCAACACTTCAATGAAGATGCTACAGTGCGTTCTATCAAAACAACATCTTATCAATCGATAGAGAGCAACAACCATGTAGAAAAACCAACGGATTCAGCCAGCAGAATTTCACAACTCAGAGCAGCTACCAGAAATAAAAATGAAACTATGGACCAGGAAGTAACGACTCTTGATCAGAGTTCCTCTTTACCTCCCGGTCTGCCTTTCGTTGGTGATTTAAACCAGACTCAGCTCGCAGAGCAGACACTGAGCGATGCAGGCAGTTTACCAATACTGATTGCACCGGGAATGAATCCGGAAGAAGCTGAATCTCAGGATGCAGAGTTTGATCAATTTGCTGCGGACTTTGCCGCAGTGACAACTCAGGGAAATCCCGAAATCGAAGAAGCTGCTTTGCTGATTGATGAAGCGGAACTCAGCGGTCAGTCCGCTGGCTCGACTCAGATTTCAACAACCATGATCAGTCTGATTGTCTGTGGTATCGCATTTGGTGCGTTCATGTTACTTCGCTGGCGAAGATAAAGACAGAGACAATCAACCAGACCGGGAAACCACAGCAGGTTATCAGCCTGTATCAGAAATTCGACAATGACACCAGGAAAGTGACCATAAATCATATGAATAAAATGGGAATGATTATTGTTTCCTGCTCACTTTTTTGTGCAGCCACCTGTAGCGATGCCGGCGAATTCGAGCAACGGGCAGGATCGAATCATCTTTCCAACCAGGTTCGCAGCAGTGTTAATCGATTGAAATCGTTCAGTGATGAATCAGTTCTTAAACAATACGCTCCCGATCCTCAGCGGGAAAAAGAACTGCAGCGACTGCTGCCGAACTATCAGGTAATCAAAAAAGGAACATCAAGCCGGGATGTTCGCGATCGGGCGATCGGGCGATTACGCAAAACTCAATTAACCAAATCCGGTCGCCAGACATCAAATCACGTCATCGAAAATTTGAGTCTGTTTCGTCGCTTGCCGGAGATCCGTTTCGAAGTTAATCCGGAGACCTACGACTACTTTGTAGGGCATCCTGATGTTGTCGTCAGCTTATGGCAGGCGATGGGCATTTCTGCAATGAAACTGCAGCAAACAGGTCCTTTCAAATACGAAATGGACAACAACGACGGCACTCGCAGCGAGATGTTTTATCTCCGCAAAAGCAAGTCAACGAACATTATTTACTGCAGAGGGGATTTCAAAAGCCCTTTATTAAAAAAACCGATTACCGGCAGTGGAGTGCTTTGTCTGCATTCAAAATTTGAAAAGCAAAAGGATGGTACCGTTTTTGTCAGGCACTCTGCAGATGTATTTATCACTTTTCCAAGCACAGCAATCGAAACGGCTGCCAAGGTAATCTCTCCAGTCAGCAATTATATTTCAGATCGAAACTTTCAGGAAATCAGCCTGTTCATGCACACGATCTCCCTCACAATGGCTCGCCAACCTGGCTGGCTACAACAAATGGCCAACCGATTACAGAACGTGCATCCGGATCGCTCTCGTGAATTGCGGGAAATCATCCTGAATAATTACAAAGCCAATCAAAACAGACTCGCTACCCGCTGGGATGGATTTGACCGCCCCGCCATGTAAGCAGTTAAGAACAAATCCTCTCTCGGAAAGATTATTTCCGCCAGCCTGTTTTGTCTATTGAAAGTGTTCTGTTGAAAACTTTTGGCTTAATGCTGATTGCTGCCCTGGCTGCAACGGTCATACCGTTTCAGGCAATAGTTAATGGGCGCCTTGGTCAAACACTCGCCAACCCTTTTTTTGCGGCGTTTATTTCTTTTCTGGGAGGCACGCTTGCGTTAGCAGTTCTTGTCCTGTTAACAACCCCCGGAATTCCACAATGGCCCAAAGAGTCTCCCGTCCCATTGCATCTGATGACAGGAGGATTTTATGGGGTTGTTTTTGTCACAGTCGTCCTGATTCTTGTTCCCAGAATTGGGGCAGCCAATGTACTGGCAGCTGCAATTACAGGTCAACTTATCATGTCGATTATCATCGACCACTTCGGCATCCTTGGTGTTCCCCATTTACCAGTCACAGTGACGCGTGCTTTCGGTTGCCTGATGCTGCTGGCAGGTTTGCTTTTAATCCAGATGAAATAATCTTCGAAGCGAGCAGTAAAGATTATTGAAAAATCACCGGTACGGCTGGGGAATAACAACGTAAGGAAACTTGCTTTACCTGAACACTGGCTCCGGAAAAGCACCTTGCGTTTTGTCAGTTATTTTTTGTTCGGTGCATAATGCTTCATACTTGTTGTTCGCTCGTTTGTCAGGTTCAATATAATGGCAATCGCGATCAGCACCGTCAGCAGATTGCTGCCGCCATAGCTTAACAGCGGGTGAGAAATCCCTTTGGGAGGAAGCAACGATGTGACTACCGCAGTATTCACTACAGCCTGGAAAATAATTCCGATCAACAGTGTCCCGGCCAACGCAAAGCATTCGCGATCATGCTGAATACGCAGCACCAGTCGCATCCCACAAAACAGAATAATACTCCATAAAGCAACCACACCCAACATGCCGACCAGCCCCAGTTCTTCACCGATAACTGCAAACACAAAGTCAGTGTGCGATTCAGGCAAAAAGCTCAGTTTCTGTAACCCGCGTCCTGGTCCGGTTCCCCACAATCCACCAGAACTAATCGTCAACAGCGATTGTTTTATCTGGTACTGCGCGTTCTCCCAGCTTCCTAAAGAGTCGATATAATTCTGAATCCGCGTTAATTGATACGGTCGGTAAATCATCAACATTCCCAGCGCAGGCAACACCGATAAACCGCCCAGCAAAAACATCCGTACGGGCCAACCAGCCAGAAACAGAAAACAAGCTCCTGTTCCAAACACAAGCAGCGCCGTCCCTAAATCCGGTTGTGTCGCGATGATGATTGGAGTTACGATTAACGCCAGCATTCCCAGAAATTGCGAAGCATATGTTTTTTGAGTCACCTGCCTGCGCGACCACCAGGCGAGAAACAAAGGCAAGATCACCTTCATGAATTCTGAAGGTTGCAGCGAAAACGGACCGATCCGCAGCCAGCGTCTGGCCCCGTTAATTTTGCTGCCAACTCCCGGGATCAACACCAGGACAAGCAAAATAATCAACCCCGCAAACAACCAGGGAGCCGCTCGCAAAAGACGTGTGCGTGGAAAATGAAGCAGCGAACAGAAAACAATTGTTGCACAAACCAGAAAAAGAAAATGTCGAGACAGAAAGCCGATTTGCAGTTGCATCGAGCCGGATGCACCTGTCGCGGAAAAGACCATTATCAATCCCAACCCAAGCAGTGCAATCATCGCCAGCAGCAAACCTTCACGACTGGAAGCCGTTTCAAATTGTTTGCGTCCCGCTGACATCGACTCAACCTGCATTTCGAAAAAGATTGAAATAACGCTCGTTCATTTTGCTTCCTTTTCCATCGGTCATTTTCAGCTTCAGCAAACAGTAGAAGATTCAAACGGATTAACCTGCTGAGAATCCAAAACCAAACAAAGCGATTATCCCAACACAAGCTCCGCACAAACCACACAGAAGTTACAATCCATACCGGACCGTTAGTTTGCAGAGCCTGCTATTGCGTCCCTTACGTCTAAGCTGAACAGTTACCGAACAGCTTGCAGTTCGGAATCCAACACCGGCGTCGCTGCGGCTTCTGCCTGAATGTAGTGACTTTTTTTCGAGAGGAACGGTTTTTCGATCCAATGCCACGAGGCCAGCCCGGCTGCAATCGTGAGCATGATCGCAATGAACGCCCCGACAAGCGGCATCGCTGTAAGAATTCCCAGCGCAATCAGCGTTTGCAAAATTGGAAAGTGATAAATGTAGATGCCGTAAGAGAGATCACCAAACCGTCCCCAGTTTCCCAGATAGCAAAAATATCCCCCAATAATAATCACCAGCATTGCCAACGGCACCACTCGCAAAACAAGTGGCATGTTCTCTTTCCCCACCAGATACGCCCCCAAAAACAGCAACAGGCAGAATGGTAGTATGCGTGGAGCATAATTTTCTAATTGCTCTCGATACAAGTAAAGCAGCGAACCGGTCGTGAAGAAGGCGAACGGAATGAAGTAGCCGATGTGAAACAAATAGATTCCGCTGGACGCTCCCCAGACGGTATGCAGAATCAACACATCAGCGCATTGCACCGCAATAAGAACAACACTCCAGGAGAGTAAATTGCCGCATCGTTTACAGCAGAACATCCAGATCGGAATCAGCAAATAAAACAGCACTTCTGAGCGGATCGACCACAGAGAACCATTTATCGCAACAGTGGCAGGATTATTTTCAAAAACACCGGGCAAACTTGGCTGATACATATTCAAAAAAGCGAGATTCCAAAACAGATAACTCCATGTTTCCGCAGAAGTGATGTAAGCTGGAATCTGATAGCGAGTCAGCATCGCACCCAACAAAACAGAAAGCAGAATGACTGCTACATAAGCAGGCAGAATGCGACGGACACGTTTTTTGTAAAACGAACGCAAACCGCTTGAGCGAACGTAACTTAATGTGACAAGAAATCCGCTGATTGTAAAAAAGCAGTAAACGCAAGATTCCGAATCAATATTCAGCCGCAGTCCCAGAAAAGTGTTATGAAGCGTCAAATCATACAGATGCCCCAGCACGACGCCAAATGCAAGCATTAAGCGAATAAAATCAAAATTGTTCTGTGTTGATTTCATTCTGGTTTTATCATTCCGCGTAGGGGCCGCTATTGCGGACCGTTGAACGTGCAGCAAGCTCCTTTTGGTCCGCAAAAGCGGACCCTACAAGCTTAGGTTGCGATCAATAAGGCAAGCTGCAAATTGCGCCAGAGCATAAATACAATATGGGAGATTTCAGTCTTGAAATCGGAATAACCGGAACAACTGAACGACCCAGCACGGCTGGTTCATCCTGATAGCCGTAACCAAGCTGATATTTTTCTGAAGTTTGCAAGCCGTTCGAAAACTTTTACCGTTAGTAATATAGAATCTATTGAATCCGTTGATCCCGCTCCAACCACCAGCAGCGGGGGTTGTGCATGTAGCCGATTTGCTTGTAGTAGTCATTCGCATTCGGAGCAGCGACGAGAATCAGTTTGCATTTTGGCCCCAATTGCTGCTGGGTTAGTTCCTGCAACGTCTTCCCGATTCCACGTTTTTGGTACTTTTCATCGACAGCCAAATCGGAAAGATAGCAGGCGAAATGAAAGTCGGTCATACTGCGGGCAATGCCAACCAGTTTGTTTTGGTCCCAAGCGGTAACAACCAAATTGCTGTTGTTGAGCATCCCTTCAATACATTTGCGATCATCAATCGGGCGGCGGTCTGCGAGTGTAGTCGCTCGCAATAAATCGATGAACTGGTCTGTCGTAACGGGAGCGTTAATTTTGTAATCGATAGACATGGTGATTTCAGGACCAGATCGGTTTTGTTTTATCAAGAAAAGCCTGGGCACCCGTTTGCAATTCACCAGAATCCAGGATGACAAGCAGAGCATTCAATTCATCACTGAGCCCCAGTTCAAGTTGGCTGATGGTTCGTTCTGTTTTTTGAATCAGCCGTTTTGCTTCCCGCTGAGCGTTTGGCCCGCGAGAGAGGATTGTTGCGATCCATTGCGTGAGGAAATCTTGCCATTCGTCCGCTTCACATATTTCATGCACGACCCCCAGTTTTTTTGCCTGTTTAGCGGAAAGCAATTCGCCGGTCAGGATAAGCCGGGTTGCGATGGCAGAACCGAACATCAATGTGGAGCGAATTGTGCCGCCCCAGCAGGGGAGTAAACCGAGTGTTGTTTCAGGCAGACCGATTTTCACATTCTTTTTCGCGAATCGATAATCACAAGCCAGTGATAATTCAAAACCACCTCCTGCACAGGCCCCGTTGATTGCAGCTATTGTAATGGCGGGCAGATTGGAAATTCGCGTCATCATTTCCTGACCACCTCGAATCAACTCTCTTGCTCGCTGTTCATCCAAGTCGAGAAACTCATGAATATCCGCCCCCGCAATAAACGTCCGCCCGGTTCCTTGAAACAGTACGACGCGCAGATGAGCAAGTTTTTCCAGGTCATCCAGCACCGAATTCAAAGCCGCCCGAGTTTCCGAGCCAAGGATCTGGATTCCTCGCTCACCGGAAAAAGAAACCCGGGCCACTTCGCCCTCAACATCAAGATGAACCTGCGTTGCAGGAGGTGATGAATTTCGCATTGAGTTTATTCTGTAAATTCGGAAATGGTGAGTTCTACAAACTGGTTTCCTGATTTTCCATACGGAATCCGTTCTTTTTTATCGAGCTGGACGTCTTTAATGATTAATGATGAAGTTTTCTCAAGTTGAAACTCGCAATCTTCTGACTCCACCACCCATTCGTAAGTAATGTTAAGATCGAGCCGTACCGTTTTCGTTGTTTTTGAATCTAACTTCTTTTGTTTAGTTGCTCTCCACTTGAACTCCATTTCTATCAATGATCCTGTAGCTTCTTTGTAACGAGAAGCCTTTATTCCGTCGCCACGATAAAATAGAGCTGATATTCCGTCACCATGAGAAAATAGAGCTGCTTTCCCTTCATCTACGGGAATTTCCGAATCTATCAGTACTTTCACAACGGGCTCAGGCAATCTGGTTTCATTTATCTCAATAACTCGAATTGTCATCATCAGCTGCTGCTCTTCAGCCTGCTTCTCGGCGAATGCACTTGCTGAAAGAACGAGCAAAGGGATAACAAAACCTGTCAGAAAAATGGGCTTAACTGTCATCACGGCACTTCCTTGTGATACGCGGTTTCAGATTCGTAAGTTGGGACGTTAATGTTGGTCCGCGGGTAGCGGACCCTACGGGCGACATGAACCCTACACTTTTTCTCTCTGTGCATCAATATCAATAAACAGACCGTCCTGAATGCGGTGGACGATATCTTCAGGATGGATGTGCCGTTCGTCGTGCGTGACGACGATGATGGTTGCGTTTTGTTCCTGCCCGAGTTCGCGGAGCAGTTCGAAAATTATGCGTCCTGAAACGCTGTCGAGTTCGCCTGTTGGTTCGTCTGCGAGAATCAGTTGCGGTTTTTTGAGCAGCGCCCGGGCAATCGCGACACGTTGCTGTTCGCCGCCGGAAAGGTGATTCGGTTTGTGATTGATTCGCTCTTTCAAACCGACCCGTTCCAATAACTGCATCGCTGTCTGGGTGAGTGCTTGATCAATCCCCTGCGGCAAAAACGGAACGAGTACGTTATCGAGTGCGGAAAGGTTCGACATCAAATTAAAATTCTGGAAGATGAAACCGACATCGTTTTTTCGATAAGCGTTGCGTTTCGCTTCGTCCCAGGAATCGATGGCAGAATCATCGATTAGAATTTTTCCTGAGCTTGCCTGATCGAGAACTCCCAGCAGATATAGCAG
>WFOZ01000078.1 GCA_015487825.1 Planctomycetaceae bacterium | reverse complement strand
GTATTGAGAGGTGCGAACGGTCATCGCCTGCAGTTCTGCCAGCGCGGTTTTGCGGGCAGTCACATCTTGAGCCTGATGTTTTTCCACAAGGGCGGCTAACAAATCCGGTCGTTCCAACACAATACAGCCTCTTGTTGTTTCTGCTGCCAGTTCCCGAAAGCCTTTGAGGAATTCAGAGTTGTTAATTTTCTCTTTAATTGTGCGTCCCTGTTCGTGAATGGAATCGGTACTGAACTGGATAATCGGACAGGGTTCGATATCACCCCAGGGATTGATATGGTGAGTGACTCCGGTAACCGCTGGGCAAAGTGCCTGTCCTTCGCCATCGAAATAGGCATCGACAATGATGATCGGTTTTTTCACGCGCATATTGACAACAAATTTTCTGGCACGCAGCTGCTGTTCGGGCGAAAGGGAAAGTTCAGGCATCGCCTGCGGTCCCATCGGTCGATAAATGTGGAACCAGGTATACGCAACACCCATTTCAATCAGGCGATCCACCCAGGCTTCGTTAAGCAGATCATCGATATTACTCTGGCACAAACTGGTACAGACACCGGTAAACAGTTTCTGATCGAGACAGTTCTGGATGCCATTTAATGTTTTATCATAAACGCCGGATTTTCCACGGCGCTGATCGCTGATGATTTCATTCCCTTCAACACTGATCAACGGCGTCACATTGCCAAGTTGACGCAAACGCCTGGCAACTTCCGGGGTGATGAAATGCCCGTTGGTAAAAATCTGAAAGTAGCAGTCAGGATGCTCGGCGAGCATATCAAGAAGTTCGCTGTGCATGAACGGTTCGCCACCAACGATTCCGAAAAAGACGTTCCCTTCCGCTTTCGATTCATTCACCATTCGATGAAACGCTTCCGGTTCGATCCGCTGCTGTTTGTGGGCAACATCAACCCAGCATCCCTGACAGCGCAGGTTACAACTATTGATAACAGAGATGTACAGGAAAGGAGGGAAGTAATCGCCACGTTTCATGCGGCGTTTATGTTTCTGTACCGAAATCGCTCCCTTGATTCCCATGTTGTAGAACAGCTTCCAGAGAAGGCGTTTATCAGTGTTGAAAAACAGGCGAGTGGCCAGACGAAGGTACATATTAAAGAAATCCTGAAGATGGCAGATTGGAGTAGTCGTAGAACGCCTTGTCTCTACGCTACCAAGATAAGAGGCATTTCAGCAAGGCAAAACAGGATGGTCCTGCCGGGTTATCGATGAATACTTTTTCCGATGTGGTTATTTCCAGCTCATCTGAAAATGGTGTGCTGCCTGGTTTTCAGAAAGTTAATTAGCCACGGTTGAACCTTATACTTTGCCTGCTCCATTTCCCTGCATGGCATTTGGGAGGGTAAAATGGCATTGAAAGTGTTTTACGTGCGATCTTCTTGCGTTAGCCCCCTTCTTTTTGATAGCCTGCCGGAATGGATTCGTACGATGCTGATTTTACAAAATATTTTTCAGAGCATCCAACAGGAAAGATCGAAAGCCAATGAGAAACTCCACCATTCTGTTACTGCTCTCAGTCCTGCTTCTGTCCGGTTTGAATCGTACTGCTGTCCATGCCGAAGACGTCTCGTTGATCGGACATTGGCCGTTAATGGGCAATGCCGATGATCTATCCGGTTTGCAGAATAATGGAATCAATCGCGGCGTTGTATTGAAACCGAATCAACCGGCATCGTTTGATGGAAAAGATGCCTTTATTGAGGTGCCTCATGCAGACGGCCTCTCTTTGGGGACCGGCGAATTTTCGATCTCTGTCTATGTTAATACAAACGCGGTATTGGATGATGTGATTGGAAATATCCTCGGTAAATATAATCCGAAGAGTCGAAAAGGTTTTCAACTGAGCATCAAAAATCATGCGGGGGTTACCAGCAGTCAAGCGAATCACCGACATCTTCATTTCGGTATCGATAACGGAAAAATCGATGCGAAGTGGACAGATCATGGTCGCCTCGGAAATGCGATTCTCATTTACAGCATGGCTGTTTACAACAACCAGTTGTTTGCCGGAACGTGCGTTGCCGGCAAAGAGGAAGCGGGTCATGTTTATCGATTTGAGAGCGGTAATAAATGGATCGATTGCGGTACTCCTGATCAATGTAATGCTGTTTCGTCGCTAGCGGTTTATAATGGAAAGCTTTATGCAGGGACATCCAAATATCGCCTGAAAGGTTCTTCGCTAAATGAATCTGAAAATGTCACCTTCGGAGGAAATGTTTATCGCTACGAGGGAGATGGCAAATGGGTACACTGCGGAAAACTGCCGGATGTGGAAGCGATCAATGGGATGGTCGTATACAAGGGGAGTTTGTATGCCTCATCGATGTACGCCCCGGCTGCATTTTTTCGCTACGAAGGTGGAAAAGACTGGACTTCGTGTGGTGTGCCTGATGGAAAACGTGTTGAATCTTTAGCCGTCTATAACGGAGATCTATTCGCCACCGGATACGACGAAGGGGCAGTCTACCGGTATGACGGTAAAAACTGGACGCATGCCGGCAAGGTGAGTGAGGCGTCGACTCAGACTTATGGATTCACCGTGTATGAAGGAAATCTTTATGTCAGCGAGTGGCCCCATGCAGAAATTTATCGCTATGCAGGAAAACGCCAATGGATAAAAGTGGGGAAACTGGGAAACGAAAAAGAGAGTATGCCTCTGGTTGTTTACAATGGAAAAATGTATTCAGGATCGTTGCCTCTGGCGGAAGTTTATCGCTATGACGGAGCAACCAAATGGACCAATACCGGCCGGCTGGATATGACACCGGATGTAAGATATCGCAGAGTCTGGTCGATGGCTGTTTTCCAGGGAAGACTTTTTGCGGGGACGCTACCTGCTGGTCGCGTGCATTCAATTGAAGCGGGAAAAAATGCCACCTGCGATACCGCACTGAAACCGGGCTGGCGGCACATTGTGGCCTGTAGAGAAAAAAACCGACTCCAACTGTACGTTGATGGCAGACTTGTTGCAGCGTCATCAACATTCAACACTGCTGATTATGATTTGACAAACGATGAACCATTAAAGATCGGATTCGGCTCCCACGATTATTTCAACGGGAAGATAAAAAATCTTCGAATCTACCGTGGCGTTCTGAATGATAGAGAAATCAAAAAGCTACAACTGACAGACCGATAAATACAAATCCTGCAAACAGTATGGAATACCGCATGGTCAAAAGCGTATTCTGCAGACATGCAAGCGCGCCATCCCACAATTCAAAGACGCAACAACACTGATCAGGTGAAGCATAGCAGCTACATACGGTAAGGGTTTCCCCTGAATATGTGCTCTCGGAAAGGGGAGACCCATAAGAGATTGCTCATTGATTGCAATAAGATTGAACTACACTCTTTCGTTTAGCCGAATTCTAGGCTACTATTTTGGGTAGCCTGTTTATTGTGGTCGTTTTATCTCATTTAATTCAGACAATTTTTAATACAATAGAAGATTTGTCCTCTGCGTGCCCGGCTCCTGAATTTTTCAGAGTTGTTAGAGGAGGAACTTTGTTGATTTGATATATAACCAATGGACTTCAGTTCTTCCAAGAGACTCGCCAAAGAATTGGTGAAGATGAGGCTGATCGATAAGGAACGGGCACGAGAGTGCCTACGCCTGCTCGATTCGTCTCGCCGTAAGGGAGCCGATCTGCTTCAGATTTTGCTTGATCAGCACGTGCTCACTCCATTTCAGGTTGAGAGCATCAAACGGCTCGATACCAGTATTCTAGTGCTCGGCGGCAACAAACTGCTTTACGCCAACGCTGCGGGAAGTTTTGCGCGCGTCTACCGGGCCGAGAGAATTGAAGATGGGAAAACGGTTGGTGTCAAAGTTCTTCGGCAGCGATGGGTGAATGATCCTGCAACCGTCGATTTATTTCGCCGTGAAGCTGAATTGGGCCAAAAACTGAAGCATCCGAACATTGTCCCGATTTTTGATATCGGTCATGAAGGAGAGAACCACTTTTTCACGATGGATTTTGTTCAGGGAGGAAACCTGAAAGACTTTGTCCAGATTCGCAAACAGATTGAACCTATCGAGACGGTAAAATATGCGATGGACATGGCTCGTGGTTTAGAATATGCGCTGAATCAGGGAGTCACTCACCGTGATCTGAAAATGACCAACGTGTTGTTCAGTGTTGATGGAGTTGCCAAGTTGATCGACTTCGGTTTAGCCACCGATGAAGAGATGATTAAAAGGCATGGAGATGTTGGCATTCAGCAGGCGCTGGAGTATTCGACGCTCGAAAAAGGAACCGGGGCACCACGTAACGATCCGCGAAGTGACTTATTCTTCCTCGGCACAATTATGTATGAAATGATGCTGGGGCAACCACCTTATCCACGCACGCGTTCCCGCGAAGAGCGCAAGCAGATTACCAGGTATCGCAACATTCGCCCCTTAAGCGATGCGATGCCTGCCTGCCCGCGGCATGTTTCCAGCATTGTTGATCGCCTGCTGCATATCAATCCGGATGAACGCTATCAGTCGCCAGGCGAAGTCTTGCAGGATCTTACAACAGCTTACCATCGCCTTACCAAAGAAACCGGAAGTAGTCCGTCTGTTGCAGGACAGTCGAAAGCTGGAGCTCCCCCTGTCAGTTACTCAACGATTCTATGTGTCGAAAAACGGAACAAGGAACAGGATCTTTTACGCGATTATTTTTCGCACCACGGGTACCGCGTTTTAATGATGGCTGATGCAGGCCGTGCCGCCCAACGTGTTCAAGACGACCCTCCTGCATTGCTGCTTCTTATGGCATTGAACTCGAATGAAGACAGCACCGGTGAGTACAATCAACTGATAGAAACAGCAGCCGGGCAAAAAGTCCCGACGCTGGTTGTTGTCCCCGACATGAATACAAGCCTGGAAGTTCCTGAAAATAAAGAAAATCTCATTCATATATGCACACAGCCGATGTCGTTACGAAAAATGAGAACCGAACTGAAATCACTCGCAAAAGAACATGGCATCGCACTGCAATTGAAATCGAAAAACAGGAGCTGAGTTCAGGTGATTTTCTCAGGAGGCTGAAACATGGCACAGGATTTTCATCGTCGCGACATGCTGAAGGTAAGCGCGTTAACAGGTGCTGGCTTATGGTTAAACACCAGCAAAGTATTCGCCGATAGCAGCAGCTCTAACGAAAAACTGAATATTGCCTGTGTCGGATTGGGGAATCAGGGAAATCATAATTTAGGATTGATGAAAAGTCAGAATATTGTCGCGCTGTGTGATGTTGATGATGCACGTATGGGCAAATATGCAGCTCAGTTTCCGAAAGCAAAACGATTTGCAGACTTTCGGGTGATGCTCGATAAAATGGATAAGCAAATTGATGGAGTTGTGGTCACCACGCCGAACCATTCCCATGCAACTATCGCGATTCGAGCGATGAAAATGGGCAAGCATTGTTACTGCGAAAAACCGCTGACACATACCATCTTTGAAGCCCGCGAAGTGCAACGAATTGCCCGGGAACAAAAAGTTGTCACGCAAATGGGAATTCAGAACCATGCCGGAGAAAATTACAGGCGCACTGTCGAACTGATTCAATCTGGCGCAATTGGCGATGTGAAAGAAGTGCATGTCTGGTTTGGAAAACCGGGAGGTTTCAGGCGATTCAAACGGGTAATTGATCGCCCGAAATCTTCAGCCCCAATTCCTCAGGGCTTCAACTGGAATTTATGGTGCGGCCCAGCGCCGGTACACAACTTTCATCCCTGCTATCACCCTCACGACTGGCACTATTGGTGGGACTATGGTAACGGAACGCTTGGGAATATGGGTTGTCATTATATGGATTTAATTTTCTGGGCGCTGAAATTACGATATCCCATTTCTGTTGAAGCCCGGGGACCAGAACCGCATCCCGATTCCACACCCTTCTGGCTCGACTGTCATTGGAATTTTCCCGCACGCGAAAACATGAGTGAAGTCGAAGTTGTCTGGCATCATGGTCGGAATACTCCAGATGCGGTGTTGAAACTGGGCGGTCCTGAATGGTCAGCCGGGATTTTGTTCATTGGTACGCAGGGAATGCTTGCAGCCGATTATAACAAACGCATACTACTACCTGAGGAAAAGTATGCAGAGTTCAAAATACCTGACCATACAATCCCGGATGCGATTGGTAACCATCGGCAGGAGTGGTACGAAGCCTGTAAAGGAAATGGCAAAACTCTCTCTCACTTTGATTACGCTGCCCCGTTGACAGAGACAATATTGTTGGGAAATCTGGCGTTCCGACTTGGAGAAAAAGTAGAATGGAATGCTGAGGCTATGTCAGCAAAAAATAATCCTCAGGCCGCGCAGTATGTTCACCGCGAATACCGAAAGGGCTGGTCATTATAATGAACTTAGCGTTCCGAAATTATTATCGTGGCACTGCTTGTTGTCTGATACTGTTTCTGATAACTCCGCACATAATAAAAGCCGCAGATTCTGAGATTCACCTGAAAGTTTCTTCTGGAAGTTTTGCACGTAAAAAATGTATCGTTCGTTACGAGTTACCAAACGAACTTCAAAATGAAAAACACTTTTCTTTAGTCCGTGTTGATAATGGAAAGTCAATTCCCGTACAAAAAGAAACAACCTCTGAGAGAAACAAACTCCTCTGGATTCTGGAAGATGAACTCCCCGCAAAAAATATTCGAAAATATAAACTGCAAGTTTCTAAACAGGCAAAGCATCCGTCTGCAAAAACAGTTCGTGCAGTTGAGCTGAAAGATGATGGTAAGCAAATCCTCATTAAAGTTGGTGACAAACCGGTAATGGTTTATCGCCATGCAATTGTAAATTCTCCGATTCCCAATGAACCGTATTATGCGCGAAGCGGTTATATTCATCCGTTGTACACACCATCGGGAAAAATAATTTCCGATGATTTCAATCCTGATCATGCTCATCAACACGGCATTATGTTTGCATGGCGAAAAATTCTGTTTGATGGTCGCCACAATAACGCCTGGGATCAAAAAACAATGCTCGGTCGCGTTGAACATGCAAAGGTGGAATCGATAACCAGCGGCAACGTGTTCGGTACACTCAAAGTCCTTATCAGACATGTCGATTTAACAGGCAAGCAGGGGCCGGTCACAATGCTTGACGAAGTATGGAAGATTCGCGTTTTTGCGATTCAAGATCATTTCCTGTTTGATATTGTTTCCACGCAAACCTGTGCCACCAAGAAACCGGTATTGATTGAAAAATTCCATTACGGCGGGATGACCATTCGCGGCTCTGCCTTGTGGTCGGATAAAAATCTGTTCAACCTTCTGACCAGCCAGGGAAAAACGAGAGCCGATGGCAATCATACTCGTCCCAATTGGGTCGAAATGCACGGAGCACTAAACGAAGAACGGGTTGGCGTAACAATTTTCGACCATCCCGAAAACTTTCGCTTCCCGCAGCCGGTTCGCCTGCATCCATCAATGCCCTATTTCTGTTTTGTGCCTGCTCAACTGGGGGAATTCAGTATTGAACCGGGAAAGCCGTTTATTTCCAGATATCGGTATTACATTCATACCGGAATTCCAGATGCGGCAATCGCAAACCAAATCTGGGAAGACTATACGCACCCGCTGCAGGCTCAAGTTGTAAAGGATTGAAAAACTGGAGAGCCAGGCCAGTGGTAGTCCAAGCATCCTTGCTTATCCACCATGCCTGGCCTGCCGCTGCGGCAGTTTGGGTTTGCGGTCTGACTTCTTCCGTTTTGGATGCGGGAGATCGAATTTTCGCAAAAAATGAGGCCTGTCTTCACGTCCGTTACGTGTGTAATCTCTCCACAAAATTCGTGCGACGTGCTGTTCATCCCGGTTTTGCTTTTCTGCCAGAAAGCAAAACAGACATTCGCAAAGTCTGATGAGAGAGATGCCGTGCGTTTGCTTTTGCTGCTGGTAAAGCCAGTCCGAAAAACTGAGAAACTCCTGAAACGGTGATTCACGATTTTCCCATAACAGGTTTCTACTTTCGATAAAGTTGCCACTGTTGGCGATTAAATCCCAATACCTGGCAAAGCGTCGCAGCCGCTGCATCTGTTCGAAACTGATTCGTTTATTACTCAGGATTTCATACGGAGCATAATCGCTGTAGATCATTTCCCATTCGTCATCGTGCCGAGTAATCGGAGTGCCTCGCAGACGTTTCAGAATGCCAACCTGTATTTCCTGCGGGTCGAGTTCAATCAGACGATCAAAACCTTTCCCAAAACTATCCATCGATTCAGCCGGCAAACCAACAATCAGGTCAGCATGAATATGCACACCGGTTTGCTTTCGCAAAAAGCGGAAGTTATCTGCCAGTTTTTCGTTATCCTGTTTTCGCGAGATCAACTTTCCAACGTCGTGGTTGAATGTCTGGATACCAATTTCAAATTGAAGGACACCGGGTGGGAATTTGCTGATCAGTTCTCGTAACGAATCGGGAAGCCGGTCGGGAATCATCTCAAAATGCAGAAACAGCCCCGGTTCGTATC
>WFOZ01000077.1 GCA_015487825.1 Planctomycetaceae bacterium | reverse complement strand
GGCATTGATCGAGTGACCTTCCGGTTCTCGCCGCTCGGGCCAGTTCGTCAATCATGGCAGGAAGCTGGTTGGAAATAAGTGTTTGCCGACGTGAGCGGGCAAGCATCAAACCACCAATTGGAATTAAAAAGCCAACAAAAGCCGCTAAACCTGCTGCCAGAGGATTTTGTAGAAATACTAAAACACTTCCACCCAGTGTAATCGCTCCAAGCATACATAACAGCATTGCCGCCAGCGGCACAAATGGCGCCCCTGACTGAACCATTAATCGATCAAACCAACTGTTGATGCCGTTGCCAACACCTTCAACCTGGGGGTTCGCGTATTGCTCGTTTGTTTTAACGATATCCGCAAATTCAGCTCGAGGTTCGATCTCTATATGTTGTGATAATCCTGTAGCCATCTCGGCAACCTCTTATCCGCTTATTGGTAAAGTAGGCTGGGTGTGACCCAGCAAATATGTTTTGTCCAGCCGATTGAGGCTGGTTACTATCCTGCAATTCTCAGTTAGGAACAATATATTCGCCGCCGGCGATCAGTTCGCGTGCGGTAAACAGATCCAGTGGAACATGATGACCACGTGCAGCCATACGTCGTACACATTCAGGCTCGTAACCTGTTGCATAAAATGCCCCTTCCGCACGACCATCTGAACTGATTCCTGTCATACGATATACAAAAATATCTTCAACGTTGTATTCCCCTTCGCTGGTTCCAGCCAATTCAGAAATACGAGTTACTTTTCGTTCCCCGGTGCTTAAGCGAGTTACATGTACCAGCATATGAATAGCTGAAGCGATGTATCTTCGAGCAACAACCGGTGAAAGATCGGCACCGGAAAGTGCGATCATCAATTCAAGTCGATCCAGTGCATCGCGTGTATCGTTCGCATGGACGGTACTCATGGAACCATCGTGTCCGGTGTTCATCGCCTGCAGCATTTCCAGAACTTCACTACCTCGCGATTCCCCCACGATGATACGATCGGGACGCATACGCAGAGAGTTTCGTAATAGTTCTCGTTGAGTAACTGCTCCGCTTCCTTCGACGTTTGGCAAACGAGTTTCCAATCCAACCACATCCGCCTGTTGCAGTTGAAGTTCCGCCGTTTCTTCGATGGTAATTACCCGCTCGGTTGTCGGAATGAATCGACCCAGCTGATTGAGCATCGTCGTTTTACCTGCACCGGTACCACCACTAAGTAGAATATTTAGGCGTCCCTGGACAGCGGCGATTAAAAAGTCGGCCATTTCCCGTGTTAAAGAACGGGAACGAACCATATCTTCAAATGCAACCGCGGTGGACCCGAAACGACGAATGGAAAGAGTTGGCCCGCGTTGTGTTAATGGAGGAATGACTGCATGCAGACGCGAACCATCAGCGAGTTTCGCATCAACCATCGGCGAAACTTCATCGATACGCCTGCCGGCTCGTCCCACCAGTCGCTGAATCAGGTGCAGCAGATGATTGTTGTCTGCAAACTGGATATCGGTTTGCTCAAGCAGACCATTGCGCTCGACAAAAACGGTGTCAGCTCCATTGACCAGCACATCACTGATCTCCGGATCATTCATCAACGGTTCGAGTGGCCCGAAGCCATACATTTCATCCATAATCTCATTGACCATCTGCTCCCGTTCCGATTCGGGCAAATAGGATGAGTGCATTTCACACAAATGCGAAGCCAACGCACGCAATTGCTTACGCAGTTCATGTTCGGGAAGTTGTCCGGCTTTGGAAAGATCCATCGCATCGACCATCTGTCGATGTAAACGAGTCTTCAATTGCTGGAACGCCCGATGAGCTTCCGCAGATGCTTCATAGCCGGAGTCAATATCAGTTACCGTGGACATTTCGTAGTTCCTCATCGTGATCGTTAAGACCGCATCGTTCGCGATCCTCTCAGATCGCAGATGAATTCAATTGTATCTCACATTTTACACCGGAGCACAGACATTGCTGCCTGAAACAAGTCTCCGTTTGACTAACACTATATTTGGGTTACGGCGTTCAAAACTAATCAGCCGTGCCGGTTGCAATATACCTTCTGTTATCGGCTGACAAACATTTTGTAGACGTAAGGGTTGATTCTGTAAAACTCAATGGGCGTAGATGTTTCCTGCCCCGTGCTATTATTCACTTGAAGATAACGAGCCAGCGTCGCTGTTTTCGTTGTCATGACTGTAGGTTGAACAATTATGGTTGCTGATTCTCCCGATTCAGGAATCACTCTCAAAATACGAATCGCAACGACACCCTGGCATTCAAGATTCGACCATCCTGGAATTGTCGTCGGTAGCTGTTTTGTATAAAGCAGGCAAAGTCGCTGCTGACCGGCTTGCAAGCCCAGCGCCTGCTGAACCGGCGTCGTTATATTTGCACTACCGGGAATCGAAAGCAAATTTTGTGCCGGGATTATTCCGTTGAGCATTTCCAGATCAACCGAAGAGAGCCCGTCGCGAATCTGTTTCGAAATTTTCTGTTCGTTCAATCCGTTATTGAAATCGAGCAGTTGGACATTTGCCAAAAGCGGATCGGTGTTAAGTGGGACAGAACGTAAAACCATTTCGGGGATTCCATCAGCTCCCTCGATCACAGTATTTGACTGAGAATCGAAACCATAGAGATCTGCCCCCTGCTTCTGTGTAATCTGGGCATTCCAGGTATCGGTTCGTTGTCCACTGACATCATCTGCAAGAATCGCAAGCGGAAATGCAGGGACCGGCAGAAAGCGTGTCGGTCTGAAATGGTCGATCACGTTATCAAAAGAGACTTCAGCATAAACCAACGCATCAGCTTCAGGCTGATCTGTCACTCCTGCAAAAAACAGGTTGATCGGATTGCCCAACTGACGGGATTTGTAGGTGCGAACGAGGACTCCTGCTGCTTTGGAATTCGATTCCAGAAAAGTGGACTCTCCGGTTTCTGCATCGTAATAATTGTATCCAAAGTAAATATCGCCGTTGCCGTTTTCATCAAGATTGATATTGACAGGCTGCCCTGCAACACGGTTGGAAAGCGAAAGCTGTGCAGCTCTGCGTTTAGCCTGTTCCGCAATCAGTTGATAATCAACCTGACTAAGCAATAGATGATCGCCAAGGTATTCTCGGGCGGCAGAAAGTGCAGCAGCTTCAGCGGCGTTGCGAAGCTCAACTTCGGCAGCATCAATCCACAGCCGATTGAGAACCAGAGCCGCGACGCCTCCAACGACAAGCAACGCAAAGGCGATTGCTGGCATTAAAGAGCCACGACGGTGTGCCTCGGACCGATGATTGATACAAAAACGATTCACTGAGATCCTCTCCAGTTTCTCCTGCCAGATATCTATTCGAAAGTTACCCGAACAATATATTTTTCGGGCAACTTACTTCGTCTTCCTTACGCTGAGTGATTACTGCGAGCGTTTCTTTGTGCACGTTGCTGAGGTTGTTGACCTGAATTATTGTTGTCGTTTTGAGATCCACGGTATCCGCCACCGTAGTTGCCACGGTACCCGCCACCGTATCCACCACGATATCCGCCACCATTGCTTCGCGGTGGTGCCCAACCTGGCTGCTCCATCCACGGAGTCGCACGGTTATTGCGGTAGTTGTCGTTGTTTCGGTCGTAATAGTCATCTTCATCGTCGTAACGAATCAGGGAACGACTTGAACCGCGATAAAGTTCTGTTGTGAATGGTTTTTTCGGTCTGGGAATTTCAGGAAGTCCGAGGATTTCCTCGAAGTGAGCCCGGTCTGCCTCTGCGATGTCAACACCGCCCGAACCAAGCCCGTTTGGTGTATAGGTAATACTCAGTTGACCTTTTGTTTTAGCCTGCAACAGGATATTTGATTGAGCAGGTGTCAGTTCAAATGTGACCGTGTTGGTGCCCCGATTGAGAGTCGACTGGTGGGTCAGGCGGTTCATCGCCAGAACTTTTACTCCTTTGAACATCGTCATCGTAAAGCCGCCTCGATACCGTTTGTCTGAGGAGTTGTTATCGATTGTCAGATGCACATCAACATAATCACCCGGCTTAATCAATCCATCAACCACAGCGGTACTGTCTCCCAGTCCAATGCTTACTGCACGCATTCCAGGTGCCACCTTCAAAGGTGGTCGCAGCCCCGGGGCATACAGGTCACCGGTACGAATCGCCTTGGCCTGTTTAAGGTCTTTCAGTGCATAACGTCCGACAACAACATCTTTGTTGATGATTGTATCGGGTGTCTGCTTATCCTTGCTGAGGAACCCCAGCACGATGTGATCATCGGTGAGTAAAGTCCCTGCCGGAATATCAGCAGCGGCCATTGGCACGGTGCGTGTCCCAATCGGTTCCTGCACAACAGGCTTGGGCATAAAACTTTGGGCGATGTAAATAATAATCAGTCCACCCACAATGGCCAGCAGCAGTAACGTAATAAAGGCAGGCGTTATAATTCTCACAGTCCCACTCCAAATAAGTTAAGGTGGTTCGGAAACAACCGAACGATATTTCTCACGTTGATAACAAGCAACTTCTGCTTGTCATAAAATTAATATGATGCGATTTTTCAGTTTCGCACAATCTGGTTTGCAATCGATTGAAGGATTGCATTTCCAGGATATTTCCTACTCTCTCTCCATCACTGTTTCTGCGACAAGATATCGGCCTTGTAGACCAAAGCCTATCGGCCAGAGTAAATCCGGAGAGGCAGCAGCCATCGGCACTTTGACGACAACAACAACGCGATCTCCTGAAAACTGTCCCGATTTGATACAGACATTCGCATTCTGGCTTAACTGGGGCCCTAATGCTTCAGCGACAGACTGCTCAACGGTTTCAATAGTTGCACCGGGATGAGTGGCAGATCTGGCTCCAATTCGACTCGCCTCGACAACTCCTCCTCGGGCAAAAAACAACATCGAGTATTCAAAAACAGCAAACAGTACCAGCATTAACAGCGGGAGCGTTAATACAAGCTCCATGCTCAAAAATGCTTTTCTGCTTTTTGTCTTGTTGTTCTCAATACGTCTCATCTGATATTCACCAATTTCATCCCTGGCTTGACTATCTCGCTGATCTCAGTTTTGTCAGGTCCGTTTTACAAACTGTTACAGGTTCTAACTGACCCGCACAACAGACCCTGCACCCGATTTGCTTACAACAACCAGGGCAGTGGTAAAAACGGTTTTTGTAATGTGTAATTAGCAATTAGCAATCCCCAGGTTGCAATTGCGATTGGCATTGCATAAGCCATGATCCGTCGCTTTTGCTTTTCTTCTACTGTTTCCTGTTTTCGCTTCTCGCCCACTTTGGTTGGCTTTCCGGTCGCCAGTAATTTCTTCTTCATTTTCTTCGGTCCGACCGTCAGCATATTACCGACAACAATTGCTGCGGTAACAAGAATCACGATCAGCGTACTTCCAAAGAAAACATACAACGACCACCGGAAACCAAGCCAGACACTCAGCCCGCCCATTAGTTTCACATCTCCGCCACCACCGCTGCCGATGATCCAGAGAATAAATAATATTCCAAAACCGACCAGGAATCCGAGAGCACCATCAGC
>WFOZ01000076.1 GCA_015487825.1 Planctomycetaceae bacterium | reverse complement strand
CGGCATTATTGCGCGAGGCGAAAAACTTAAAGGCCCGGTGGATCACGCTGTACCTGTATTGAAAGTGACGCGACCGGATGGCAAAATCGAAGCGATTCTTTTTGGTTATGCCTGCCATCCGACAACGCTCAGCTTTCTGAAATGGTGTGGCGATTATCCCGGCTTTGCACAGGTCGAACTGGAAAAAAAATATCCGGGAGCAACCGCGATGTTCGTCAACACGTGTGGAGGCGATCAGAATCCGCTTCCCAGACGTAAAGTTGAGTTATGCGAAAAATATGGAATGATGCTTGCAGAAGGTGTCAAACAGGCATTGAAACAACCGCTTCAACCGGTATCGCCCAAACTTCGCACATCGTTTCAGTATGTTGAACTTTCTTATCTGAAAGTCGTACAGCGTGATGAACTTGTGCGGCTCGTTAAAGATAAAAATCGAATCCGCGCCCGCTGGGCCGCCCGCATGTTGGGGAAGCTGGATCAGGGAGAAAGCTTTCCGAGCGGCTATCCGTATCCGATTCACGCCTGGAAACTTGGAAATGAAATGCTTGTGATCGGTATGGGGGCAGAAACGGTTGTCGATTATGCACTTCGTTTCAAAAAAGAGTTCGGCCCCGGCACCTGGGTTTGTGGTTATGCGGATGATATGATTTCGTATATTCCATCGAGACGCGTCTGGGGCGAAGGAGGATACGAAGGAGGTTCGTTCCTGTACGAATACGGCAGACCCGCCTTCCGTTGGGCTGGCGATATCGAAGACCGCATTACCCAGACAGTGCATCAACTCGTCAAGCAGGTGCAGGAGTAATCCTGTCGGATCAGGCAATAATGTCGTGAAGGACCTGACCATGTACATCGGTGAGACGAAAATCGCGACCGGCGTAACGGTAGGTTAGTTTTTCGTGATCAAAGCCGAGCAGGTGCAGAATTGTGGCGTGCAAATCGTGGCAGCTTGTTGGATTCTCTTCTGCCTTGAAGCCGAATTCGTCGGTGCTGCCGTAGGTTGTACCCCCTTTAATACCACCTCCTGCCATCCAGACACTGAAACCGTAATGGTTATGGTCGCGACCGAGCCGTTCTTTCTTACCATTCAGTTCAACTGTTGGTGTTCTGCCGAATTCGCCGCCCCAGATGATAAGGGTATCTTCGAGCATCCCCCTGTTCTTCAGATCCGTCAGCAGTGCGGCAATCGGCTGGTCAATTTGTTTAGCAAGTTTGCTGTGGTTATCTTTTATCTGATCATGATTATCCCACGGTTGGCCTGCGCCATGCCAAAGCTGCACATAACGAACGCCTCGTTCGATAAGCCTGCGGGCAATCAGTGTCTGCCGGGCATGCACACCACTGGAAACCGCGTATTGCTCATGAATATGTTTGGGTTCTTTTGAAATATCAAAAGCCTCAGCTGCTTCGGTCTGCATGCGAAAGGCGAGTTCAAAAGATTGAATTCTGGCTTGCAGCTGATCATCGTACCTTGTTTTCAGGTGTTCCCGGTTAAGCTGCTTGAGTAAATCAAGCTGACGTCTTTGAGTTGTAAGCGAAGCATGAGGAGAACTGATATTCTCGATCATTCGCTGCACGGTCCCTTTATTGGGATCGATATGTGTTCCCTGATAAACACCGGGCAGAAATCCTGCCTGCCAGTTTTCGGCATCCTTAATCGGCATTCCTCCCGGACACATCACAATGAAGCCCGGCAGGTTTTGATTCTCTGATCCCAGTCCATACATTGTCCAGGAACCGACACTGGGGCGGGGTTGAATTGAATCTCCGCAATTCATCAGCATTAAAGAAGGTTCATGATTTGGGACATCGGCATACATTGAACGAATGACCGCAATGTCATCAATATGCTCTGCGGTTTTTGCAAAAATTTCGCTTACTTCAATACCACTTTCGCCGTACCGTTTGAATTTGAAGGGAGATGGGAAGGCGTTTCCCGTTTTGCGTTCGGTTGTCAGATTGATCGGTGCTGGCTTTCCTGCATATTTTTCGAGCGCCGGCTTATAATCGAAAGTATCGACATGCGAAGGGCCGCCGTTCAGAAAGAAGTGAATCACACGCTTTGCTTTTGCTGGGAAATGCGGACTGCGAGCCTGCATTCCAACATATCGTCCTGTCCCGGCTGCTGTTTCATCGGCCAGAACACCAGCCAGACCAAGTACCCCCAATCCCATGCCGGTTCGGCTGAGCATCTCTCTACGATTTATATTCAGACAATTAGTTTGAGGTGATTTTTTCATTTTATGTTCCGTCCAATTGCCATCAGCCTGTTCCGCAACCCAGCGTTTCTTTGTTGCCAAACGCAAAGCTGAGAAGTGATACTGATCCCCCACAAGAGTCTGCTACTCAACAGAAATAGCCCGCAGCGGATTTGGTTAATGCTACCCGGTACTCGGTTTGCAGACAAGTGGTCCTCAGGGAGTGGCGTATCGCGGGTAGATAATTGTAGATTGGGATAGCGAATGCGTGTCCCAACAAAAGACGTTCTTCAACCGGAAGCAGTTCGGGTTATATAAATGTTTGCTATATTGGCTGAACCCAACGGCTCGAAAAGTTGGGATACGCTCCGCTATCCCAACCTACACGGAAAACTTCGCGGCGGTGACGCAAACGGTTTCGATTTTTTCTGATGCTGTTTTCTGGGCAACAAATCCGCCTGCTGAAAGGAGAATGCGGCTTCTGTCGGTGAGTGGTTCCAGAGCGTCGGTGATCCAGTTGCTTACATCGTCGCAGGTTCCTTGCGACAGCACGTCCCGGGGAGGAATGTTGCCCATCAGCACAACGCTGTCCCCTGCCAGTTCGCGGATTTCTTCCATGCGATGCTTGAAAGAAAAGTTGAACAGGTTCACCCCGAGTTGTTCAAGATACTTTGCAGTGACCAAGCCGTGTGCATCGTTGTGTAGAAATTTGATAGTTCCGTCGAAAGAATCGAAAACTTTCTGCATATAGGGAAGAGCAAATTCTTCGAAATCCTGCGGGCCGAGAAACCCCATCAAATCTTCAAGCACCAGAATTCCATCGATCGAAGGAAATGTTTCTGCTTGTAACGCAATCCAGTCTGTTACAAACTCCGTCGCCATTGAGAGGACTTTATGCAGCATTTCCGGTTCGGTCTGTGTCGCCATGAGCATTTCGGTATGCCCCAGCAGATAAGAGGCAATTGTCAACGGGCCATGCGTTGTGGCAAAGCGAATGCGATGCCCGATCTTCTCCATCGCTGACTGATTATTTTTAAGCCGATTTATCAGGAAAGGCAACATGCCATCGCTGCGAACATTCGGCTTGGTCAGACGCTCAACATCTTCGCAGCTATGAATGATTTTTTCTGCAGAAGGAAAGCCATCTTCCGGCCAGATACATTTTGTTCCAAAAGAGGGAGGATTGGAAATCATGCCGAATTCTGCCCAGAACCCAGCCAGAAACATGACATCGGGAAATTGTTCGACAGCTTTCCGGTTCACTTCAAACCAGGTTTCATCATTGGTGTAATATTCCATCAATGAAACACCGGCCCAATCAGACAACCAGGGTCCATCAACCAGTAAACCGACCGGGACAGACTCTGTTTTCTGGCCCTGAACGAGGTTGATCAGTTGTTGCCATTGTTGATTGGTCATTGAAATCGCTTTCCTACTCGTTCCCAAGCTCCACGGCTTGGGAACGAGTAAAACACTCGAAAGTAACCAGGGCCATCACTGGCCCGGCTCGCCTGGCTGGGGTTATCCGATTTTGAATCGGGGGTGATTCGCATCGGGGCGGATGCCATGTTCCATGTGGAGTTGACTGAGTGCGGTATCGACCATCGCAACAGCCGGGAAGACATATTTGGCATCTTCAACCGGTCCATAAAGAGCAAAGTCTGCACCGATAGCAACTGTCGCTGCACAAACCGAAGCAATGCACGGCTTTTCGGCATGTTCGCCCATTTTGTTTTTCAGTCCCTGCCACAGAGCAACTGCGTTGTGAACTCCCCCTCCTGCAGGAATACCAAACTCTTCTTTGATATCAGAAATTGCACTGAAAGCCTGCCCCAGTGTTGCCAGATCAAGAACACAGGTATCAACAATGACATTTTCAATGCCGGCCTCTTCGATTTTTGGAAGCAGATCTCGAACAGACTGCACGCGACCGTTTGCAGTGAAATCCATCATGTTGTAAGTGAGGATGAGAGCGTGCTTCAAACCGAAGTCCCGCAGCGCCGCCCATTCGTCTTCCTGGATTTCCGGTTGAATCGAGTTGTAAACAATACGATCCATAAGACCAGCCTTGGCTGCGTATTCTAATCCTGCAATGCGAACATCGGATGTCGTGCCATCCAGAAGCAGCGGGGTTTCGGTCAGGCCAGCGACCACTTCCAGGTGAGTACACAAGGCTTCAGGAGTTGCCCCGACAACATCTAACATGCAAGGATTGCCGGTCCGCTGCGACCATTCATCTTGTTCTTTGATAAGCTGTTCGACAAGGGCGGTATCAAATGTGTCTTTGCCTTCATCAATAAAAACATTATGGCGGTGATAAAAAATCGATCCAATCAATACGGTCGGCGTCATTCCGGGTTTACCACCCAGTTTGATGTGACCGATTTCAATCTGTTTCTGCTCAGCAGAAAAATCGAGCAATTTGTGTGGAGAGGCATCGCTGCTAATCGTCATTGTCGGGTTCCTTTGTTGGAAAAAATGGTGATATTTTTCACAGCGGTAAGAACAAACCAGCCACGCTGGATCAATACTGTCCGCAGGCCATTGCTGTATCAAACATGGTGATTACGTTTTCAGGAGGAACGCCCGCCTGGATATTGTGCACGGAAGTGAAGACGTAGCCGCCGTCCGGTTTCAGGATTCTCACATGTTCTTCAACTTCCCGAGCAACTTCTTCTTGTGTACCAAAGGGCAATGTTTTTTGACAATCGAGCGAACCGCCCCAGAAGACGAGAGAATCTCCAAATTCCTTTTTCAGTTTGACCGGGTCCATTCCGGTGGCAGAAGTTTGCATCGGATTAAGAATATCGACACCCATTTCAATGATCGAAGGGATCAGCGGATAAAGTGCTCCATCGGAATGCAAAAAGACTTTCATTTCCGTATTCTCATGAACCCAGTCGAGCCCCCGTTTGTAATAGGGCATAATCAAATCTCGAAACATATTGACCGACATGAATGTAGAAATCTGTGTCCCGAAATCGTCGTTGAACTGAAGAATCTGCACCCGGTTGCCAACCGCATCGCTGAATTTCTTCAGATTGATCAGCCAGGCGTCGACTAATATCTCAAAAAGTTCTTTAACATAATCCGGCTCCATCGCCAGTATCACCATCCAGTTTTCGAAGTCGCCAGTTCCCAGACCGTAAAACAGTTCGTAAGGTGGCCCCATCGCAGAGATGATGGCATAGTCTGAATTCTGATACCAAGCTTCGGCTTGTTCGTGCAGATGATCGCAATCTTCGTCCGAAAGCATCGGCGGCTCATAACCATCCAGTGAAATGTGAGCTGCTCCGGGAAATGTTTCGAGGCGGTCGAAGTAGAATCCATCCTTGGGCATCCGGGCAATCACTTCCCCTTTTTGAACAATCGCCAAATCGCCGGTCGGCTCGATCAGCGGTTCAAAACCTCCGGGG
>WFOZ01000075.1 GCA_015487825.1 Planctomycetaceae bacterium | reverse complement strand
GCCATCAGCGGCTTGCAGATTGATCGTGTGATTGTCGATTCTGCTCAGGAAAAAATAGCAGATCGGTTGTATGTGACCGATTCCAACGGAAAGAAAATTACAGATGAATCAAAGTTGAATATGCTCAGAACTGCAATCGTTCTGATTAAGCATTTTGTCCACATGCTTCCCGGGGCTCCCAATCCGGAATCAGCACTGCTTCATTTTCGGGAGTTGGTTGAAAAATTGTTTGATCAACCTGACTGGTCTGAAAAGCTGGCATCGCTGGAACAACCGAAAGTTCTCGATGCGTTAGCCAAAATGCTTGGCGTCAGCGACTTTCTCTGGGAAGACTTTCTGCGGCTGCAATATACTAACCTGTTTCCGGTTGTTACCGATATCGACTCTCTTTCTGATGCAAAAGATGCAGAACATCTACAGCAGGAACTGGCTGTAGAGCTGGAAAAATCTAATTCCCGGGATGAGAAAATTGATCGTATCAATGCGTTCAAAGATCGCGAAATGTTACGCACAGATATGAGACATATTCTGGGGATGGAGGAAACTTTTGGTCAGTTTTCTCTGGAGCTGACTGATATCGCAGAAGTCGTTTTGAAGGCCGCGACATCACTCGTTCTTTCAGAATTAACCGAAGAGTTCGGAGAACCTACATTAGATGATCACAGTCCCTGTCAACTTTGCGTTGCAGCCTTGGGGAAATGTGGCGGTAAAGAAATCGGTTTTGCTTCTGATATCGAGCTGATGTTTCTTTATTCCGGAAAAGGTCGAACTTCAGGGCCAAATGTAATTTCCAACAATGATGTCTACACGCGACTTGTCGAAGGTGTTCGTTCGATTATCCGAACAAAGCGGGACGGGATCTTTGAGCTTGATTTGCGTTTGAGACCTTATGGGAAATCGGGTTCTCCTGCAGTTTCGCTGGAAGCGTTTGAAAAGTATTTCTCTCCCGATGGAGCCGCCTGGCCTTATGAACGACAGGCATTGGTTAAGTTTCGACCAATAGCAGGCGATATCGAATTTGGGCAACAGGTCGTTACGGTGCGTGATAAAATTGTTTATACGGGAGAACCTTTTGATACCTCTTCGATGCGAGGCATGAGGGAAAGACAGGAACGCCAACATGTAAAACCTGGAACCATTAACGCGAAGTTAAGTTACGGCTGTCTTGTCGACTGCGAATATCTGGTGCAGGGAATGCAGATTACCTATGGGGCAAAATATCCGGAACTGAGAACTACAAACACACGCGAAGCACTCAGGCAGCTCGAAGCACTTGGCATCCTTTCGCATCAGGATCGAATTGCGATTCGCGATGCCTACCGTTTTCTGCGCAGACTTATCGATGCCTTGCGTATGGTGCGGGGAGACGCCCGGGAGTTAACTGTCCCCAAAGCTGATACTGAAGAATGCGAATTCCTCGCCCGCAGACTTGGCTATCATGCTGGAAGTTATGCTTTTATGGCAGATCTGGAACAGGTTATGCAAACCGTACAGGAGAAAAGCAAATTACTCGATAACCTTCCCGAGAACGGAACCTTGAAAGCCCTGTAATGATGAAGAAGAGGGATGGCTTGAAGTACAAGATTGAACCCAGGCCTATAAACAACAATTGCAGATTGCATCAGTTGTACGAGATACAACGGGAAATATTCGTGCTACAGAATAGCTGGACAGCACCAAGTTCAACTCGTTCCCAGGCTCCTGCTTGGGAACGCACGTAGGAAGGTCCTCCTTCCGGCGTGTTTTCGTTTGTTTTAGATGATTTTTAGTTCCGGCGCGAAGCAGGAGCTTCATTTCCTTGCGTTCCCAAGGTGGACCTTGGGAACGAGGAAATAGCGGACCCTGCGACTTGGGAACGAGGAAATTTACAAAAGTCCCTGCATAGTTGGTTCATTCTGTTTGCCGACATCAAACTTTAACTGGACAACGCCAGGTAATACGGAAAATATCCTGTAACTCTTTTTGTACAAACAAGTTACGCTTCAATGTTAAAATAGGGGATGCTCAGGCAGCCATTTGCCACAACTTGTTTTGTGTGAACATGTTAGTTCAATATTGACTCTGAACCTGGCGCTGTCCATTTAAGCTTGTCAGTAAAATCTAATTCATGGTTATGAGGAAGATGTTTCAAAAAAACATCTTCCTCTACATCGTTTATGAGCTATCTATTCACTTAACTGAAGGGACATCCCTCACATGTTAGTAGAAATACCGAGGGTAAGAGCCGTAAACAATGGCATTATTTCGGCAAATTAATGCATCTATAACAGCAACGCTTTATCGCATTATTGAGATATTAGACACGAACATGAAAAAATCGCTCAAAACAATTCTGGGCCCGGTTGAACAGGATCTTTCGATGCAACTTGCTCGCAATTGTAAACAATTTTTAAAAGATTGTCTGGGACCAGGCTGCTTTGTTCTGGCGGCTGTATTTGCTGCTATTGCAGGAGTGGATTTGCTCATTGGAGGTCCTCAACACCCTTTTTTAATTGTGGCAGCTGGCGCAGGAACTGCAGTTCTGTTTCTGGTCATTGGCTGGCTGATTTCCACAAAATCTTTTGGTTACAATTATGTAAATCTGCTAGCCGTGGTGATTTCTGCCAATTTGTTTTTTAACTTACTTCTTCGAGAGTATCTGGTTCCCTCTTCGATCAATGTATCGATTTTGGCTATGTTCTTTCTTTCGCTGGGAGCTTTTTTTCTTTCAGTTCGCTGGTTAATCGGTGCACTTACCGTAACTGTCGTTGCTTCGTTATTGACGATTGCTCCTGGCTTGACGTCTTCGCAGATTGATGAAGCGACGCTGCTGTTCAGTGCAGGGGTCTCGTTATCTCTTGTCCTGCATTTTTTCCGGTCTCGAATGTTTAGTTACATGAGTCAGCTTCAATTGAACGATGAAAAAAGAGCCTCCAAGCTGAAGGACGCAGTTTCAAAAAGTAAAGCAAACGAAACAAAGTTTCGCAGGATTTCTGAATCAATTCCCTTTGGAATATTCCAACTGGATGAAGAAGGAATTTGTGAATATACCAATAATAATTGGCGAACTTTGTGTATCGCATCGGGTGTGACAACAATAGAGCATCGCTGGAGTGATATTCTCTGTAAAGATATTCGGGAAAATGCTTTTGAAGACTGGAAGATTACTGCTCGCAAATTTTCTAATTTCCGAGGTGTCTACCAGCAAAGGACCAAAGCCGGGAATACCCGCTGGCTGGAACTTTCCATTTCGCCGGTATTTTCTGATGATGGTGTTGTATTTGTGGGAACAGCTGAAGACATTACCGATAAAAAAATTGCGCACGACAAGTTGCAGCAAACTGCAACTGATCTTCGAGCAAGTAAGGAATCTCAGGATGCATATGCTGAGCAGTTAGAGCAGGTTGTTAAGGAATTAGAAGTTGCAAAAAAAAGAGCCGAGCAGTCGGCTCAGGCCAAAAGTGAATTTCTGGCAAACATGAGTCACGAAATTCGTACTCCGATGACGGCAGTGCTGGGCTATACCGATCTGGTTCTCAGTGAAACTCCTGAGGCTTCGCATCTGCATGAATCACTGAAAACGATTAAGCGTAACGGCGAACATTTGCTGCAGATTATTAATGATATTCTCGATATTTCAAAAATCGAAGCGGGGAAAATGGAAATCGAAGTGATTTCCTGTTCGCCAAAGAAAATAATCGATGAAGTAATGGAGTTGATGTCAGTTCGCGCTCAGGAACAATCTCTCTTTTTGAGAGCTCAGTATGAAGGGTACATTCCTGAATTCATAAATACAGATCCGACTCGCTTACGTCAGATCTTGTTGAATCTACTTAGTAACGCGATTAAATTCACCAAAAAAGGAGGGGTAACTCTCAAGGTACAACTTCAGGAGATGGAGACAACCCGGCGGCAGCCGAGATTAAATATTTCTGTTATTGATACCGGTATTGGTATGTCGCAGGAGCAGGCAAGTAAGCTATTCCAGCCATTTACTCAAGCAGACTCTTCGACTTCGCGACGTTTTGGTGGAACCGGACTTGGGCTTTCCATTTCGCAGCGCCTCGCGGATAAACTGGGAGGAAAGATTGAAATCGAAAGCAAGCCAGGAGAGGGAACCACATTTCGCGTATCGATTTCACCAGGCGAACTGTCCGGAGTATCGATGATCAATTATGCCGACCCGGATGCAGTTGCTTCTCCCAAAGTTGAAACGGAACTCTCCAATAAACCTGCTCCTCAAAACCAGAGTGAGCAATTGAACTGCAAACTTCTTCTTGTTGAAGATGGCGTCGATAATCAACGGTTGATTTCCTTCCTGATGAAAAAAGCAGGAGCAGACGTGACAATTGCGGAGAACGGACTGATTGGCGTTGAAAAAACAGCCGAAGCGATTGAGCAGGGTGAGCCATTCGATATCATTTTGATGGATATGCAAATGCCTGTCATGGATGGTTACACGGCTGCTTCGGAGCTTCGCAGCAAAGGAATTGAAACGCCAATTATTGCATTAACGGCCCACGCGATGTCGGGTGATCGTGAAAAATGTATTCAGGCAGGCTGTTCCGATTACGGCACCAAACCGATCAACAAAAGCAAGCTAATTGGAACGATTCAGGAATTACTGAATGCTCCCTGTTCCGCTTCGGTATGAATTCGATTGCTGGAGAGAAACTGCTGTACAATAATGTTGTTGCTGTGGCACACGCTGTAGGGGTGTCACTACAGGCAACATAACAAACATGGTTCTTCGCGGTTTATGGTACTTGGGTTAATATTATCCGATGAGTTTGTATTTGCTTAAGTGCAGAGCGAACAGTTTCAGGCGGAAGTATTCTTTGTCTC
>WFOZ01000074.1 GCA_015487825.1 Planctomycetaceae bacterium | reverse complement strand
AGGTAAGCGAGCGGGGAAAGAGGACATTGGTGTCCCTATTTCATATTATTGCGAAAAACTCAATAGAAATTCAAGTGCAATATGCTTTTGAGAAACTCCATTAGTTTAATAACATCCAACTGAAACTGAGGATAGACATTCCTGTCTACCATTTACCCGGCACGGCTGGTTCATTCTGATCGCCGACACCAAAAGCGTTTTTTTTTGACAACTCGCATAAGATGCAAAGAAATTAACCGTCAGTAATACAGCATGCCAAACGAAACAGACAGGAATGTCTGTGCTCCTTTTGGATGAATAGAGATCCCATTTCCTGATGCGATTTGATGTTTTGTAAGAGATGCTTTATTTCAGGTTCATTCGGAGATTGCGCACTTACTGCTTTTGAGATAAGTGAATTTGCCTCAAGGTGCTGAAACCCCAGTCTTGTCGGGCCTATTGGCAACACGAATCAGAATTGATTTCTTTTCCGCAACATCGCTGTTGATATTCTGCAACACGCGCCTGATTATGCGGCCTGAATATGGTTCGATATTGTCTTGAAACAGTTAAATTTTTCTCTTTTTTCTCTCCGGCTTAGTTTTGTGAAATAGGCTCCTTCTGACAGCAAACGTCTGGACAACGAATCGCTGTTGAAACTGTAGTCCAAATCGCTGGCCTCAATACTGTCTATTTCAATTCGGGGGAACAAATAATGAGAACAAAACAGATTTTACTTTTGGGGACATTGCTGCTGGTTGCCGGCTATCCTTCTTTTTGCGTTCAGGCACAACAGCAACAACAAATAAAGAAGCTGGATGTCGCTGAGCTGGAATCGCTGGTGGCTCCGATTGCATTCTATGAAGATAAAGTAATCGAAAACATTTTTGCAGCCTCTCAAGATCCCGTTTCCATTCAACAGTTTGTTACCCACGGGAAAGCGGCTTTCAATAATGCCCGGGTTCCTGAGTATCTTGTTTTTCTTTCGGGTTATCCTGATTTGCTCAAACAGATGAATGCCCACATCAACTGGACATCACGGTTGGGGATGGCGGCTCGCGTTCAAACCAAAGATGTCTGGACTGCGGTTGATTCCGTTCGAGTTTCGATGCAGGCCGCTCAGCAGAACTCCCAGGCAGGCGGTTCAGGCAGCAGCGGGGGAACCTCTTCAGCTCCTGCGTATGTCGCGGCTCCGGTTGCAGTGGTTCCTTATGCCGGTTTTGTTTATGGAACAGTCTGGTCAAATGCTATTCAACATTGGGAACAGCAGTATCACTCGCAAACAGGAACGACAACCAATACCACAAACTATTACGGTACTAACGGCGGAACAGCCAGTTCTACATCAACAGGTACGACATACACTTCTGCCAATGGGAACACAACAGTCACAACCGGCTCGAATACAACCACAGTCACCGGACCCAACGGGCAGCAGGCGACAGCTAACACTCAAGGGACCGGCTTTTATTATCAGAACGGCAACACAACAGCAGCAGGTGTTGCAGGGCAAACCACAGTAACCGGTCCCAATGGAAATTCGGCAACTGCACAGGGCGGGGGAGTCGCCGGGGCAACAACTTCGGGAAATACCACATATTACGGGGCTGGTGGAGGTGGAACAGTCACCACCTCCAACGGTGGTAACTATTCAGGAGCAGGCCAGGTTTCCGGGAGTGCTACTAATACCGGCAACGGCTATAATTTTCAGAAAAATTCTCAGGGCGGTGTAACCAACAACAACACCGGGGCGTATGGCTACGGCACACGCAGCACGAGTGGATACGCACAGCAAAACGGTGATGGCTCCACTTCTTTTGGACGCAACGCCACAACCTCTACGCAAAGCTCGTATGGTTCATCAACGATTCAGCACAATGGTTCCGGCACTGTAAACGGAAACGGAACCGGCAGCTACAGCGGCTCAAGTTCGATCAATTCGACCTACGGTAGTGCCTCTGTCAGTACTGAAGCCTCTCAAGGGCAAATCACAACAACAACCGAAACAAAAAACGGAACCAATCAGTACACTCTGGGTGACGGACAGACACAGGCGGGAGGCTCGTCTTCAGCCAACCGTAACGCTCAGTCAGCTTCTAATTCGAGCAGTCGAACGACTTCCCAGGCATACTCGGCTGGTAACTTCAGCCGTAACGGCCAGGGAAATCGTAACTCGAGCACATCCGGCTTCAATCGCTCCGGCGGACAGTGGCAGCAAAATGCTTCTTCGTTCTCCCGCAATGCGAACAGTCCAAATACATCTGCTCGAATGAATGGAGCCAGCAGTTTCTCTCGCGGTAACTATTCCAGCTCTCCCCGCTCGACATCATCAATGAATGGACGCTCCAACTCATCATCCCGATCTTCCCGTTCTTCAGGAAGAAGTGGTCGCGGTGGCGGACGTGGTGGTCGTCGATAATCGATTTATTAACCAATAACCAAACACGAAAACGCTGTCGGAATTCACCCCGGCAGCGTTTTCGTTTTACAGGACGCCTTCTGTCAGTTAGGCTGGATTTCAAAACCTGTCAGCCTTTTCCCGGCACGGCTGGTCTGTCTTAACCGCTGCTACCAAATGGATCTCTTTGAAATTTGCGTAACGCGAAAACAAGTTGACCGTCCGTAGTACCCAAGGAGCCAATTCAGATGACCGATCCCCTGTTAAGATCAAAAAGTGATTACGAAGAAATCCTGTCGCATATCAACAATCCTGATTCACCCGTTGGAATTGATGCACAACTGACCCATGCGATTATCATTGGATATCTGCAGGATATTTCCAAACGCCTGGAGCAAATCGAAGATAAGTTGAGCGATGCTTAGCTGGACGGCGTGAAACGTAAGACGGTTTTGGAAAACCGTCTTACGAGTCGTTTGCCCTGCCGTTACTCATTCCAGTTCCTCACTGGAAATTCCAACTTATAAGAAAGAGTGTTAATGCGTTTAATTTTTCTCCTTACATTTTTTCTGGCGATCCCCTCCGCTCTCCACGCTGAGCAATCTCAGCCCAATATCATTCTGTTGCTTGCCGATGATTTGGGATACGCTGACCTGACGTGCTTTGGTGGAACAAACCCAACGCCTCATCTCGATTCGCTCGCAAAGCAGGGGACAAAACTGACGCAGTTTTATGCAGCCTCTGCGGTTTGCACGCCAACACGGGCTTCTATTATCACGGGAAAATATCCGCTCAGATTCAACATCCGACAACACTTTACAGACGGCCCGGAACATTTACCTCGCGGCACCGTCACTCTTCCCAAACTTCTCAAGCAGGCCGGCTATGTCACAGCCCATGTCGGAAAGTGGCATTTGGGAGGACTGCATGTTGACGAAAATGGAAACCGAAAACAGGACATTCCCGGCCCAAAAGAGCAGGGCTTCGATTACTATCAATGCCAGATTGAACAGCAGCCGATTCGAGGGAAACTGGGACGGGAACGAACCTTGTTCCGCAAAGGAGGCACCTGCCTGATGCGGGATGGTGTGGTCATCAAACAGGATGATCCTTATTACTCCAAACATTTCACAGACATCAACGGCGATTATACTGTTGAATTGATCGAGAAGTTCAGCAAACAGAATAAACCTTTCTTCTTAAATCTCTGGTGGCTGGTCCCCCACATGCCTTACGAACCGGCTCCGGAACCACATTGGTCTGCCACGGCAGCCCAGGGGATTTCAGATAACCAGCATCGTTTTCGTTCGATGGTTCGGCACATGGATGCCAAGATCGGTAAAATTCTTGCTAAGCTGAAAGAACTTGGCCTCGATAAAAACACCCTGGTACTTTTCACCTCAGATAACGGGGGAGCATACGAAGCCAACATCGCCGATTTCAAGGGAGGCAAAACAGACTTGCACGAAGGGGGCATCCGCGTACCAATGATTGCTCGCTGGCCCGGTCACATCCCTGCAAACACCACATCAGAAATCATTGGCAGCACAATCGATCTGCTTCCCACATTCTGTCATGTTGCCGGGGTTGACCCTTTGCAGAGTGAATCGATTGACGGCATCAATCTTATGCACGCACTACGCGGCAGCAAAGAACTCCCACAGCGAACGCTTTTTTGGCAGATGGATATCTATCGACATCTGCAACGCCACGCTCCCAAGCCAAAGCCTTATGCCACAGAAATCACATTCGATGGAAAATGGAAACTTCTCAGTCTTGACGGTACACCGGTGGAATTATTCAACATATCGACCGATCATCGAGAACAAACTAACTTGTTAACGACTCACCCCGACCGCGCAAAACAAATGGCCTCCCAGGTCAAATCCTGGCTCAATGAACCCCGCCACGGCTGGCAGGATGAGAACTGATTCGACAAAAAGCGTACAAGCCAGCTGAATTGTCCAATCCAGATAGACACCCAGTCCCATTATTACCATTTGCGATTTAGGCAGATTCTTGCAAAGTGCGTCATTTTGTCGCTTTGAAAGCAGTCCACTAAAACTGGATGAGCGATCCGGTTATTTTTTCGTAGCTATTAACGAATGTATTTGCGAGTTGTTACTAAATAATTTTACGACAGCGGTCAAAGAAAACCGGCTGTACTGGGAAGTTTCTAAATTCTATTCTTACTGGACGGGTAAGTACGAGTTCATGACAGCAGACCCCGGTAATATCCCGACGCCGAAACTGGCGGAGCAAAGACCCGTGGATGAGCATGCCAACTTTGTCACGCATGCGCTGGGCTTTCTTCTAAGCATCGCGGCATCTGTCCTGTTAATGTCGGTGGTTATCAATTCCCACCAGACAACAAACATTATTGTCGCTTGCGGAATATATTGCTGCTCTTTGACAGGACTCTATGCGGCTTCTACGTTGTCGCACATGTTTTACGATCTTGCCTGGCGTCGATTCTTTCGCAGTTTGGATCAGGTCTGTATTTATCTGCTTATCGCAGGGTCGTTTACGCCAATTGCGGTGGTTTATCTCTGGCAGCAATGGTGGCCTGTTCTTCTGATTGTGATGTGGGTATTGGCATTGCTCGGTGTTCTGCTCGTCATTCGTATGCGTTTTCTCTCACCAATTGCCATGACCACTTACGGCATCCTCGGATGGTTACCCGCAATCTCACTGAGGAAGCTCTTTGAAGCTGCCCCTTTCGAAGTACTGGTCTGGATTGTTGCAGGCGGAATTTTCTATTCAGTCGGAACGCTGTTTCTCGGCTTTGATTACCGTGTTCGATATTTCCATGCCCTCTGGCACACCTGCGTCATTGCCGGCAGCACCTGTCACTATATTGCCATTTTATTAGCTGTCATATAACGTCTGCAAAAAACAGTAATCGTGCAACCAACGCCATGTCCCGGGGCAGCGCTGCCCCGGGGACTGGGATGATAATTTCGTTACATGGTTGGCTACTTCAAGCCGAATGCAGCATCCATGTTTGCTGAGATTTCCTTGAGCCTGTTCAGATCACCGCCACCAACTTCTGCAGCAGCCCAACCGGAGTAATTGATTTCCAACAATGCCTTGCGGACATCGGCCCAGTCGAGATCCCCCTCACCAATTTTTGTGAACTTGGAGTCGGCACGAGAGAAGCCTTTAAGGTCGAGTTTGATTATCCGTTTTCCAAGTTGTCGAATCCAATCGCCCATACTTCCATATTTCCAGTGATTGCCGATATCAAACTGCATGCCAACCCAGGGGGAATTGAACTCATCGATATACTTCACAAATTTATCAGCCGTCTGCTTGTGATCACCTTCGTGGTCGTAACAGAACTGGTTCCAGACATTTTCAACAGCAATAGAAACTCCAAGTTCTGCAGCCAGTGGAATTGCCTGGGAAATGTTTTCAATCGAACGATCCCAGATTTCTTTTTCAGAACCATCTGAACCTCTCCCGACAACCAGAAGCAATGTGTCCCCTCCCATGGCATTGGTGTCGATGAGCCCCTGCTTGAGAGCCTCGAGCGCTTTTGCACGAACCTCAGCACTCGGGTCGGTATGCCTGACATTCCAATGACCTGAATTAACATTACCATCAACCGGAAGACCGGTTTCTGCAATCGCCTGCTTTACTTCCTCCACGCTGTCACCCGGTGCCCGCATTTCGATACCATCAAAGCCAGCCTCTTTGGCAGCCTTGAATTTGTCAACAAGAGTCCCTGGCACTCGCACCATTCCGATTTTCAATGTTTTGTAAAGGCGGCCTTTCAGCGTTGTCGGTTTGGGTAGTCCTGCAAGACCAATCAGCGGCGTGGAACCAACTACAGCTGCAGTCCCCACCATCGCAGCAGTTCCTCGAAGAAATTGTCGTCGGGCAATGTTCGATTGAATGTTCATAGAAAATCCTCTCTGGAGTTTTTAAAGATGTCGAATCAAACATCCAGTATACGATGATTACTCTTCGTAAACTACCAAAGCGGACAAAAATGCACAGCGGTCCTGTTATTTGAGCTGTCTCATCAAATATGGTTTCGACTTTGTTGTATTATTGAACACATCCCGGCACGCGAAAAAGAGGGGCAACCTCGCCATACTATATCTTTCCAGTACGACGGCTTTGCGTAGCGGTCGAAATCGATTCCGTTTTACCTTGACTGTTTTGGAAAACGGCCTCACGTCTCGCCAATTCTTTCTTTGTTTGCGGTTATGCTGCGATGGACTCTGGGTCGTTATCATTTCCTTTTACTTTGGATTTCTGAAGCCTTTGCGGTAATAAAACACCCGCCACCACTATCCATCAGTCCATACTTCTCGGCCGTGCGATTATTGAAGCAAAACGTGCCATATCAATCGAGTTATCACCTTTTCGAAACTGTTATTGCCCAAATTGGCTGGTAATTATTACAATCGCGGAATACATCAATTTCACCTGCCGAAAGGAATCGTGCAGTGCATAATTATCCTTACCCGCCACAATGGTTTAAGAAATCTTCCGTTGATCCCCTTACCGCGTGGGATGATTACCGGGATTCGCTGCTGTACTGGGCGGAAGACTGGTGGGATAATTTCTTTGAGGATGAGCTGCGTTCCGTCTGGAAAATGACACTTTATGCAGGCAGTGCCGCTTTAATTCTGATGATCCTTCTATTTCTGGAGACAAGGAACTCTCCTCCAGCAAAGAAACTGGCGTCTCTGGAGCAAGATATCATTGCGGAAGTCGAGACTTCTGCTCCTGCCTTCAAAGAGGTTGTTAAACCGGAAGTCGTTAAAAAACCAAAGAAGATTTTTGATCCTTTTGAGAAATATGCTGCGCCGCCGATAGAGGAGACACCCACTGTGCCGCGCGTAAATCCGTTTGCGATGCCGAAACCTGTAGTGACCAGTCCGGGCCCCGTTCCTACTCCCCCGCTGATGCAATCGAAACTTGTTGTTCAATCGAATAAGACAGATTTGCTTCCCGATTTTCGACATTCCGAAAAACCAGGATTTTCGACCGCAAACAGTCGGTACGTTTCGCCCTCTAAGGAGAACATTTTGTTAACAGATAGCTGGCGAGTTTCCAGAGCGGGTGAGCAATTCGGAACTTCTGCAACAAAGCATGTTTCGTGGTTCGATACCCCTGCTGCCCAACAGGTAAAAAATACCACTGAGATTCAATCCGATGCAACACGAGCTGACTCTTTTGCTCCCGGTTCTGCAGTTGTCGTCTCTAAACAGATGCCCCAAAATGTAACAGCCGGTGCGGTGGTGAGCTATGAACTGGTAGTGAACAACAGAAGTTCGACTGTGCAAAATAATGTTCTTCTGGAAGAAGTTGTTTCTGATCATCAAAGCGTAAGTAGTGTGGTTCCTGCTGCCCAGGTGCACCACGGAGCACTTCGCTGGCTGATTGATTCTCTTGAGCCGGGCGAGCAGCGCCACTTCAAAATAACTTGCGTGGCTTCCAGAAACAGTGCGGTCCTGCAAACAGAAACACGACTGCAGCTTCGTTATTCACTGGTATCGAACACGGTTGTTTTTGTACCTGATGTTGTAGTCTCGTTAACTCTGCCGGTTGCTGTTGATCAAGCGGAAGAATTTCCGGTGCAGATTGAAATTGCCAACCATAGTGATCGCATCTTTGCTGAATCTGACCTGAAAATACAGTTACTTCAGGGAGTCCTGGCAAATAATTCCAAAGAGCTGATTCGCAAAGTGAAAGTTCCCGCACCAGGGAAATCGGTTACACTTCCGATTAAACTGACTGCAGCGGAAGTTGGAACAGGTATCATCGAAGCGGAACTCGATCTGGAAGAGACCTTAATGGTTCCAGTAACAGCCCGCACTACTATTCGCTCGGGAAAAAAGCCAACAGAAAAGAATTCCCCGGATGCAATGGTAAAGAAAGTTTCTCCACAACTGGCAGAAGCAGCAGAGGGAAATTCCTGGCGCAGCAGGCGCGCGACCCCGTGAAATTTATCCGCCTCCCACCGGGGAAAGAACGGTAATCGAATCTCCATCGGTTAAGCAGCGGTTCAAATCTCTTTCCGGCTTGCCGTTGTGCATTACCAGATGAATGCCGCCCGGCTCAATCTGCAACATGTCGAGAAGTTCATTGATGCGCGCGCCTTCTGCAAGCTCCAGCACATTTCCTGGCGGGCTTTTATCTTTGAACATCCCCATCAGTTGAACCGTTATTTTCACTCTCTCATGTTCCATTCTATCGAGTTGCCACTGGCAGGTTTTCTTTTGATTGCAGTTACTTTAACGTATGGGAATGAGTGAGCCAATCAAAGAGAAAATTTATCAACGGGCCGAGCAGCTGGGGTTTGATTTGTGCCGAATTGCCCCTGCGGTTTCCGCGCTGGGATATTCTCATCTACAAAGCTGGCTTTCAGCAGGCTATGCCGGTCAGATGCAGTATATTCCGAATCGAGAGCAGGCCTACAAACATCCTCGCTCTATTCTGCCTGCGGTTCGCTCAGTCATCATGACTGCAACTTGTTATTCGCGGACGATTACCGATAATTTATCGCAGCCGGGACGTATCGCCAGATATGCACAGGGAGAACGCGACTATCACGATGTTCTCAGGAAGATGCTGAAACAGCTTGCAAATTATCTGCATGAGCTTTCCCCGGGTTGTGTAACTCGGCCCGTTGTTGATACCGCCCCACTACTGGAACGAGATTTTGCCCGGCTGGCTGGGCTGGGGTGGTTCGGAAAAAACACAATGCTGATCAACAAACATAAAGGGAGTAATTTTTTTATCGCAGCCTTGCTTTGTGATCTGGACCTCCCGGCTGATCTCCCCTTCGAAACCTCTCACTGCGGGACATGTACTCGCTGCCTGGATGTCTGCCCGACTGATGCGTTTGTTAAAGAATATGTTCTGGATGCCAGAAAATGTATTTCGTATTTTACGATCGAGCAACGACACGAACCGATTCCGCTTCAGTTCCGCGACGGCATTCAGGACTGGATTTTTGGTTGCGATTTATGTCAGGAGGTTTGCCCCTGGAATCGGCATGCCCCCGCGTGCAGGCTACCGGAACTGATCGCAGATCCCAGCCGACAACCTTCTGCAGCCGAGTTTCTTGTCATGAGTGATGAAGAATTTCGAAAACGCTTCAAAAAAACTCCACTATGGCGAACCGGACGTATCGCAATAGCTCGAAATGCAGCGATTGTTCTGGGAAACAGTCAAAACGCTCAGTACCTTGATATTCTGGAGCGTTCATTGCAAAATGAAAGTCCACTTATTCGCGGTGCAGTCGTCTGGGCGGTAGGACAACTCGGCAATCAAAAGTCATGGAATAAGCTGCACGATCTTACAGAAAGCGAAACTGATCAGACAATCCTTCAGGAAATCGGCCTTGCCCAGCAGGAAATTGCCAAAAGGCTCTCCGAGACATGAACAAAAGAACTTGAGTGTTCAGTTTGACTGTGCCTGCAGGTGCGCTAGAATGTAACTCAGGATTTTCGGCCTGAGAAAATACGGTTCCCAAACTGATTTTCTTCCGTTTGGCTAGTGCGTCTTCAATCCTTAATTTTGGGGTCGATTCCATCGGATAGTGCGACAACGGAGCACGGACCAGCAAAACTCAACCCCCAATTTAATGCCTGAAAAGGCACTAGCGAACATACTTTTTTTTGCGTTATAAGTTTGTGCATTTTAGTAAGGGCGGAAAGCCTGAGCGACGATCTTTTTTTGATGATGAAGTGCCTGACGCCCAATACCTATCGCCTATCAAGAAACAATATTGATGACAAACTGGATTGTTGCTCTTCCGATTTTCAACGAAGAAGCTCACGTAAATTCTGTTCTGGATGAAGTGCTTCGTTACGCTACGCATGTTGTTGTGGTCGATGATGGCTCAACGGACCAGACACCGAAGTTACTCAGAGAGAGAACTGATGTGACGGTGCTAACTCACGGCGACAACCGTGGTTACGGGGCGGCATTGCAAACAGCATTTGAATATTCGATCAGACGGAACGCCGAGGCGATTGTGACGATCGATTGCGATGGACAACATCAGCCACAAATTATACCGCAACTCATTGAACAGCTTGATGCAGAAGG
>WFOZ01000073.1 GCA_015487825.1 Planctomycetaceae bacterium | reverse complement strand
ACGGAGCACTATACGTTGCAGACTGGTACGATAACTTCATCGCACATTGGACAAACAAGGGCGATGGCAAGAAGTGGTACATCCCTCATCGTGAGGACGGTCGCGTCTGGCGAGTGGCACCGAAGAACGTAAAGCCCATTCGAGCTGGATCATTCAATCTGAGTAAGCTCTCCAGCAATGAACTTGTCGATTTAATGATCCGCAACGTTGGAATTGCGAAAGGAAACGTCTGGTATGCGCGACAGGCCCGCCGTATTCTGGCGGAACGCCGCGACAAGACGATTGTGCCGCGACTGAGAAAACTTGCAGTGACAAGCGACAGCCAGGTTGTCGCCCTTCAGGCATTATGGGCACTTTACGTTTCCGGCGGTTTCAATGACGAAGTTGCCGGTCAACTGCTCGACAGTCAGCACGATTATGTCCGTGTCTGGACTATCCGACTGTTGGGAGACGAACGAAAGCTCTCGCCCGTGCAGGCTTCACGATTCATTCATCTCGCTCGCCGGGACAAGAGTGTAATTGTACGCTGCCAGTTAGCCTGTACAGCAAAACGTTTACCGGGGAAGCACACTCTTGACATTGTTCGCGAACTACTGCGGCACGACGAAGATGTGGCCGACCCGTTCCTTCCACTGCTGATCTGGTGGGCGATTGAAGACAAAGCGGTTTCGCACCGCGATCAGATTTTGAAACTGGTTGAGTCTGCCGATACGTGGCGAGAGCCGCTCGTTGAAAAGTACATCATCGAGCGACTGGCCCGACGTTATGCAGCCGAAGACAATGAGGCCGGTTTTGCTGCTTGCGCGCAACTGCTTACGCTTGCTCCGACACCAGCCGACGCCGATCTGGTAATCGCGGGCATGGATCAGGCGTTTGCCGGTCGACGGCTCGCGGCAGTTCCACCACCCTTGGCGAAATCACTGAGTACACTGCTCAAGCAACGCAGCGATAATCCTTCCATTGTGCAATTCGCCGTTCGCATGGGAAGCCGTGAAGCATTTCAAACGGCGCTGAAGATGATCGGTCAAGGCAGCCGTCTCGCTCCGGGTGATGAGGACAATAAAAGCCGTATCGCACTTATCGAAACCGTGGCGCAGTCAGGCCGCGCGCAATGCGTTCCCATTTTGTTCAGCTTGTTGAAACGCAGAGAACCGACTGCCGTTCAGCTCGCAGCACTCACTGCACTTCAGCGATTCGACAAACCGGAGATTGCAACGGAAGTTTTGCAAAGCTATCCAAATCTGGAACCGGAACTGCAATCCGCAGCCGTGGACTTGCTCGCCGGTCGTGTAAACTGGTCGATTGCTTTACTGCTATCAGTGGATAACGGGTCCCTGACTCCATCAGCCGTTACGGTCGACCAACTGCGACAGATGTTGCTGCACAGGCAGCCGCGGATCGGTAAACTGATCGAAAAGCACTGGGGCCGGATCGCTCCGGCGACCGCCAAAGAAAAACGGCAACGCATTACCGCGCTGACGAAGATACTCTCGCAAGGCAACGGCGACCTCGCGCGTGGCAATCTGCTGTTTGAAAAGATCTGCGCCAACTGCCATAAACTGCACGGCAAAGGCAATCAGGTCGGGCCGGACCTGACAGGGGCTGATCGCAGAAATCTGAGCGTCCTGCTGGCCAACATCGTTGATCCGTCAGCAATGATCCGGCAGCAGTATATTGCCCACATAGTAGTGACCGCTGACGGACGTGTCCTCAACGGCCTGCTGGCGGACTCGAATGCAAAGACCATCACTTTACTGGATGCCAGGAACAATCGGATCATCCTTGCTAGAGAAGACATCGAGGAGATCAAGGAATCATCGGTCTCCCTCATGCCCGAAAAACTATTCGCTGACCTGGAAGAGTCGGAAATCCGAGACTTGATGCGCTATCTGCAGAATGACAACACTGTTGGTGAGAAACGCAACACACCAACTTCTTCGAACACACCCTCGCGTTCGAAGAAATGAACACTCGCCTTGCTCAACTCAAAAAAGAACTCAGGCATATGGAGAACTATCTGTGATAGACCCCGCGAACAGGCTCACTCGGCTGATTCACAAATCTCTGTTAACCATTGCAACGATATTTTTTGTGGTTAACTTTCGCTCGGTGAATGCGGATGAGCCGGTGATCGACGTTTATGTCAGTACGGGAGACAACCATTTTCTGGGATCGTCGCTGCCCATCGATTCTCCCGAAAGCATCGAAGCAACGTTCGACTTCTTTCGTGACGTACAGCATGCGCGACGTATTTACTGGCGTGGACTGGAAGAAGCATGCTGGCTTTCAACGATGCATGTTCGACCGGAAAATCTTCGAGGCTATTCGTTCTGGAAGTGGCTGGAGTGGCTTTATGTGAATGTGAAACCGGATGAACTCGCAGTGCAGGCAGCTCATGCTCGCGGGATGGAAATCTGGGGGATGGGTTCGTTGTGGGACTGGGGATCGCAGGCCGACACTCCGGGCTTCACAGACTACCCATTTGCTTACGAGTCGAAACTTCGTATTGAGCATCCGGAATGGGTGCCGGTTGATAAGCACGGTGTCCGGCGACAGGGCGGTCCGATCGAACTGGCGTATCCGCAAGCCAGAACGGCTCTTGTTGACCTGATCGTGAAGGAAACACTCAAAGTCGGATACGATGGAATTTGCTTCCTGAGTTATGTGGAAAACTATTCGCTACGATTTGATGACGAGTTTGGGTACAGCGATCCAATCGTCGAAGATTTCAAGTCGCAATACAAAATCGATATTCGGAAACAACCCTTTCGACGCGGAGCTTCGCACGAGGACTGGCTGCGACTACGTGGCAGTTACGTGACCGCGTTTCTCCGCGAGTTGAAGACTGAACTCGACAAGCACAATGTAAAACTTGGAATGGTCGTCAACTCGAACGATCCTCGACTGCCACAATCATGGAATGTCCCGGAACTCATGATTACAGCCGGCAGTCAGCTCATGGATGTAGAAACCTGGGTCAGTGAAGCTCTGGTGGACGAACTGGTAATTTATGGCAACAACAGTGGTCAGTCGCAACTCAAAGCGTTACGAGACCTTCAATGGTTATGCCGCGACGCTGGCACGCAAGTCAGCGTATTGACTTCGGGACCGTTTCGTGATGTTTGGAAACCATATCAGAAAAACGGCATGGCTACCGTGCTGGCAGTTGGCTCCGATGGGGAGCATCTCGCTCGCGGTTTTATTCCGGAGCAACGTGTCGACGCCTTGAAAGGTGACTCTCTCGCACAACGGATGCGTGCTCTGGAACAATGCATCTCCGGTTCGCTGGCTGCGGATGAAGCGACGCTGGTGAAGCTGTCGACATCCTCGAATCTTATCGAGCGACGCCTGGCACTTCTCGCCCTTGGCAAGCTTCCGAATTCCACCAACATCGAACCGCTGCTGGCAGGACTGCGAGATTCGGAGAACGGAGTTCGTTGTGCAGCGGCGCTGGCTTTATCGCATCGCCGGGATCCGTCCGCGTGTTCTCATCTTCTGAGAACGGTCGAGCAACACGGCAATCACATGCTCCGTGAATGTGTGATTATCGCGTTGCGACGGCTCTCGCCCGTTCCGCTGAAGGAACTCACCGAAGCAGCGTTGCATGCCAGGCAGGGCAGGGTGAGAGAAGTCGCAATGCGAACACTCGAAGTGTACGGTGACGAATCGCTGCTTCAGGTGTTTACGGTGGGATTGAAAGATGAAGCTCGTTTTCCACGTTATGCCGCTGCAAAGGGACTGGCGAATCTTCATCGTAGTAAGGATGCCGTCGAAATCCTCATGGACGCATTGCAGAACCACGATGACATCGCGGTTGTTAACCGGGCGGCCGTATCACTGGGAGTCTTCGCCACACGAGATCGTCCGGAAACCAAACCGCTTCGACAGCAGATGCTGGACAGTCTTGTGGCTTCGTTCAAACGCCACGGTCAGGAATCAAAACGTTCTGATGCAGACTGGGGTTGGCGAGTCATCGGAAACGCAATCCTTGAATTCGGCGAGGAAGGCACGGCCGCTTTGCATAAACTGCGAGACCAGCGTGAAGACATGCAGTTGGCCGAACTGGCATGGCGGGTTGTCGATCTGACCCAGCGAACGGCGACATTCAGTTCAGTGACACCAGCGCAGAATGATGAGGCAATGCTGCGCCAGCCTGCCCATTACAAGATTGACCGAGGCCGCGATCTGCATGTGAATCAAAAGACCGGTGACGATTCACGCGATGGAGTTGCCGGCCCGGTCCGAACGATCGCTCGCGCCATAAAACTCGCAAAACCCGGCGATACGATTCATCTCACTCCAGGAACCTGGCATGAGAGCGCAGACCTCACCAACAAACATGGATATCCCGGTAAGCCGATTACGCTTGACGGGCACGGAGCGATTCTCGATGGCAGCGAACCGGTTCGTGCGGCCGACTGGGAGTCACTCGGCGATGGACTGTTCCGCAAAGTGAAGCTGATGCGACGGATGAACGCTGCCATCATCGGACGCTGGTTCTTTCTCTGGGACGGGACCATGAACCGCATGGGGCGAACTTCAAAAGGCCCCAGCAAGCCACTGAAGAAACCGGACGACCTGCAGGACAACGAATGGACTTATGTAAAAGCCGAAGACGCTTTCTACATTCGCCTCCCGAAGAATCAGACGCTTGAGCAGGCTAACATCCGTTATCCTGCTCGAAGTAACGCTGTTGTCGAAAGTCTCAGCGGATCATACCTTGTCGTGCGAAATATCACGGGCACGCATGTGTACAACGATGGTTTCAATATTCACGGTGCCCAAAAAAACATGGTGTTCGAGAATATCGCTGCCATCGAATGCGGCGACGATGGATTCAGCGCCCACGAAGACGCCGAGTGTCGAATTATCGGTTTCACCAGCATTGGAAACTCGACCGGGCTGTGCGATACCGTATCCAGTATAACGCACTACAAAAATGTCTTTATTAAAGAATGTCACGGCTACGATATCTATTTCATCGGCGATTCACCTCACTCCATGCAGAACGCCATCATTGAAAGCAGCGCGGTCCGTCCGGTTGTTCTTGAGCAACATACTGATCGACCGCAACAGGGGCCGGGCACTGTCATGCTACAGAATGTTCTGATCCGACGAGTCGCTTCTATTCCCGGAGAACTACGGGTGAATAAGGGCACGAAACTTGAAATGAAAAACTGCACGTTGCTCGGACTGAATGTGATGGTGACATCTGGTGGGGAAGTCTCCATTCACAACAGCATTATTGCAGGAGATCGCAAACCGGAAATCCTGCTCTTTTCCAACACCATCTGGCGTGGAGACGGCAACCACTACGACTTCAAAACGCTACGAGTCGGCCGGACGAGTTTTACACAAAAGACCTTTGCCGATTTTCAAAAACTGACCGGCAGTGAAGCGGCTTCGTACTGGGAATCAAAGCTCGAAATCCCAACGGATGTAGGGGCTGACCCCGCAGTTTTAATGCATCTTGATAGGAACTCGAAGAACAAAAAGGAAAAGTGACGCAGAGAAGTCGAATGTTATGATTCGATTGGAGAGAGTTTATGCCGGGCGTTCCAGAGAAACCGGATTGGACAAGATCGTGTCCAATGTAATGATGGTGTTGCATTCGTTGGTTTTTTCTGTGATATCGTCAATATGTAAAGCTAGTCGGACACGCTTTTTACCGGGAAATTCGATCGTGATTTTTCCAACACGGTGCCCAATGGCTGCGAAAAACCAAGCGAAGACTGTGTCACCATCTGGTGACAGGCTGGAAATAATGGGCGTAAGAGATTGTGGAACTCCATTTTCGATTTCGTTTTTTTGATTGGAATTCCCCATACAGTGATGAGAGTTTCAGAACCGCCGATCAACTCGCTGTCTTCGAAGTCCACCCAGTCCGTTCCATCCTCGATAGCGAGTTTTTGTGTGCCGTCTTCTTCGTAAAACATATACGCCGCACCTCCAACAACAGCGAACGATTCGACGTTACGACCAGGATGATTAATACATAAATATCCGGGTTTGAATTCAGGCTTAGGCATGGTGGTCCAGAAAGTGATTATTAAAAGATTGGTTTTTGACCATGCTCACATGTTCGTCTGGAATTAATCGCGACATAGAGCAAAAAATATTTATGGTTAAAAGTTGATGTTATTTCAGTTTACTGATTATTCAAGTTCGCTCATTTTTTCAGGCGATCTCCTGTGATACGGTCGAATTCATCTGGTCGTCTGGTGTTAGGGATTGTGTCGTTGGTTTCTGCTATCCAGCGGTTTAGTTTTTCACGATGAAGAAGCAGTTCTGACTGAAATCCCGGATCCGATGCCAAATTATGTAGCTCGTGAGGATCGTTGAAAAGATCATAAAATTCCTCTACAGGCCGCGGAACAACATACGGATTGAGCTGTGCCGAAGTCAGTTTATTTTCTGCCTTGAGCTTGTGCATTAATTGGTATGTGGGACTCCTTACGGCATCGGCCGGAGGAGTTCCCGGGATATCGGTATAAGTGGTACGAATATAATTGAAGCGTAACGAATGGCACGAGCGTTGATGATCATCAAAGTCGTGCCAGTTATGTTCTGAGTAAGTGTAGTCCCGAATTGTTTGCCCGGGGTGCTTCAGCAGCAATCGAAAATTTACACCTTGAAAAGTCTTACTCGCTTTCAATCCGGCGATGCTACAGAATGTCGGTGCAATATCAACGGTGCTGACCATTGATGCAGAAACAGATCCCGGTTTCACTACACTGGGCCAGCGGACAATAAACGGTGTTTTGACGCCACTGTTGTAGATCGTCGTTTTGCATCGTGGAAAAGGACGACCATTATCGCTGATAAACAGGACCATTGTGTTGTTGGTTTCTCCCTGTCTGTCCAACTCTGTAAGTACTTTACCAATAAAATGATCGACCCGGCTGATTTCATCATAATATAAAGCCAGGTCTCTACGGCTTTCGGGAGCATCCGGTAAGTAGGCAGGCACAACCACATCGTCATTGGTATGGGGTTTCGGGATCGCGTTCGGCTCATAGGGGCGGTGCGGATCAAACGAAGCAAGCCAGAGAAAGAAAGGACGGTCTACCGGGCGCTCCTGCAAAGATTTCACCCAGTTTCCACAGCCTCCTGCTTCCTTTTTGCCGGGATGATAAATTTTATTAAATCGGTCACCGGTTGTTTTTCGAGGGTGCAGTTTCCCGGCCAACGCTGTGTAATACCCGGCTTCTCGAAGCATATCCACAAAAGTGATCTGGTCAGCCGGTAAATTATTATGCAATTGATGGGCACCGCCGGTCGAGTGAGGGTAACGACCTGTAATAATGCTCGAACGACTTGGGCTGCACGAACTGCATGTTAAATAGGCATTATCAAACCGCATTCCTTCTCTGGCAAGCCGGTCAAGATTAGGCGTTTGAATATGAGGATGTCCGTAAGCTCCGCAATCATCCCAGGCCATGTCGTCTGCAATAAACAGAATAATGTTTGTACGGCGTGGTTCTTCAGCTTCTACAAAATTCGAAATAAGTAGCAGGCCAGCAACAGCGCAGCCCAGCAAACAAACACCTTGAAAGCGATTATGGTCAATTTTCATTTAGTTGATTCCTGAAATATAATGAAGCGATTTCTATTTGATGGTATCCTGTCGCCTGCTTTGCCGATTCTATCGCTTATAAAAGAAAACGCGCACGTTCCTCGGGCGTTGGAAGCCTGCATGCTTGTTTTTTACCGAAAAGACGATACCGAACCTTTGCAATAAGCCGGTACCCAACATCACGCAATGGGCCGGGGATGAGCCACAGAGTGTACCCTGCTACTTTCCAAAGAAACGGCAAAGACCACAGGACTCTCACAACGGCAGCAGAATGGCGAAATGACTGCCCGTCTATCATTAGTACAATGCTTTTCAAATCTTCAGTATCTGCTTTGTCGAGGTGTTGTTTTGCGGTTTCTCCCTGTAACGGAGCAAATAGGAAAACCCGATCATGATCGTGCTTCATTACAAAATCGACAAATTGATTGCACATTCCACAAACACCATCGAAGAAAACAACCTGAGCCCGTGAAAGGTCTCTGTCTGCCTTTTGGGAATCAGATTGAGCGGTCAATATTTTTTCTTCGGCTGGAGCAGACATCAGTTTCGAGATTTCGTATAAGTACAATTGTCGGATAATTGAGAAACCTGACAGTTCATCATAGGCAGGGCATAGAGAGATGGCAATCATTTTGTTGATAACGTGATTACCATGCTAAAACTGTTTGAAAGTGCGTGAAAGATAATCAGTGATTCGATACCACAGGGAAGCATCTGCAGTTTGCAGGCGGACATTGCACAGCTGGTAGTAACTCAGCAATCTGCTATTCTGTTTATCGATACCTATTACTGCAAACAGATGCTTCTTTCTGCTGTTACCCGGTTGTTGATTTAAGTAATGATGTAACAAATGCTGTTCGGGAAGCAGTTGCGGAAGTTCTGAACTGTCGCTGTGCATTGAGCGGGATATTCCCTTCAGCTTTCCGGTAAGAGGGTTCATGGCTCGATCTGATGGATAAACAATTACGTTGGCTCCGGCTTGAACATGACGTATCCAGTGCTCTTCAACTGCGATTAATACTTCGTACGAATCCGGCTGTGCTATTGTTCCAATTCGCGTGCCAGCCGGGATGAAGGCTCCCAGACAGTTCTCTTCAAGAAGTGATACTCCCGGGATTTCCTGATGCCGGTTATTCTGCCTGTTCTTCGTTAAACGAATGCCGGTAAGTTGTGGATCCGGAATGAGAGTACCAGACTGTTTTGCTGTCAACGTAAGTGACTTTTTCTGCTGCGTTAATTGAGTCCATTGGTTCTGAAGCGATTCTCTAATCTGTTTCAGTACCAGAAGCGTTTCTGAACTGTTCTCAATCAGAGTCCTTTTTATTTGCAGTGCCTTGATTTTGACATTCAGTTTCTTAATCCTGTTTTGCAGTTCGAGCATCTGTTGATCGAGATAAACATCTTCCAACTGCAAAACTATTGTGCCGACACCAACTTTGCTACCGGGAACAGAAGCGGCAGTTATGTTGCCGGAGTTGGTTGTCACGATTGCCTGATTGCTGCAGGGACGTAAAAAACCAACTGCAGGAACTCGACGGGGCAAAGGGATAAACAGCAGCATCAACAGCATAACAGTAACAATAGTTCCTGCGGCAATTGTTCTGGTTTTTCTATTGCCTCGCTGTTGATATTCACTTTTTCCTTCACGATAAAGCTGTTTACCGGTTGCCTGCAACTGAGCAGGAACGATCAATACTCCCAGGATTAACGCGAAAACTTCCAGATGCAATGGCTTGAGCATGAAATGAATTCCGACCAGAATTAACAGAACCACCAGCCAGAGATAAATTCCAGATGCTATACCGTATGTCACCATTGAAAGCGAAAAAGAGGGGCGGTTTATACTCCTCTCACCAAACAAAAAATACCAGAATCTCTGACGTGCCTGTTTTTGCGATTCCGTTCGCATATTCGGAATACCGAGAAAATCGCTGACGATATAATAACCATCATATCGCATCAGCGGGTTTCCATTGAGTAAAATTGAATTGACAGATCCGAAAATGGCTAACAGTAAACAGGCTGAATGAAAAAATCCCGGTTGTGTTATTGACCAGAGTATCAGGCAAGCCGCCGCGATCCATAAATCGACCAGAATGCCAGCCGCACTGACAGCTACACGTTGATAACGGCGGGGAAACGTCCAGGCATCTGTCACATTGCAATACAGGCAAGGCATGAATGCAAGAAACATAATTCCCATTTCGTGGCACCGCCCTCCATACCGATGACAGGTGAGGGCGTGACCAAATTCATGTAAAACTTTTGTCAGACCAATCAATAAAATAATAATTAACCAATGTTGCGGTCGAAAAAGAAGTGGTAATTGGGAAGCGTCAGAAACGATATCTCCAAACCGCGTTACTGCAATCGAAATTGCCAACAATATTAAAAGGAGTGAAGCGATGATAAAACTGCGTGAAAAAAAGAAACCTGTCACCGAGTCGAGCCTCTCCAGAAAACGCTGAGGATCCCATCCACGAAATCGAATGACTATCGGATTTGCAAAGCGTTGCCGGAATTCACTACGCGGTTTTCGATTCACCTGCTGCCCGCTCGCGGCTTTTATTTTTTGCAGCATTAAAGGCTCACAGTTCAGTAATCCTTTAACTGCCCAGTCAGCGATCAGATTCTGAAACTCGGTAGAAGTCAGTTCTCTGGGAGCAAACTCCAATTCATACTGCTGCTTGATGTTCGAAAATTTTTGCTCGCCGGTAAGCTTGTTTAGCAGAAAATATTCTTCTTCTCCAAGATGAAAGCACTGTCGATTCAGAGGATCTCGAACAACCCACCGCATCCGATTACCGCTGCTCTGCTCATCAGCAAGACGAAAAAACTCAAGATCAGATCGACGACGATAATTCATTTTGCCTCTCTGACTTAATTAGATAGCTTACAAGGACCAGCGGTTCTTTTTGTCGGAATTTTTACCATGTATCATCAGTCACGTAAAACCGGATTTATTTTTTATCCTCTATCTGCCCGGAAAGTATCGTCATCGTGACTGAATCGCCCGGGCTTAGATCTGCGTTACTGTTGTTGAGTTCTGCCCAGATACGAAAAGAACCATCGATCGGATCGATTTCCGGGCGAACGAAACTGATTTGTCCTTTAACAACTTTCTGGCCGGGAAGTTGAATCTGGACTTTTCTACCTTTCAGTGGAAGTCTGCGATATTTCCCCGGCAGGACCGCCTCGGCTCGAAGATGAGTTGTGTCAATAATCCTCACCAGCGTATCTCCCGGTTGCACCCACTCTCCCGTATTTCGCTTTAGTTCAACAACAGTCCCCGCGATAGGAGCAAGAATGCAAAGTCGTTGCAGTTTATGTTCGGATACTTTGAGCTGCAGTTCTTTCAAAGATGCATCCATCCCGATAATTAACTGTTCGTGTCTGGCTTGCCGAATGTCCAACTCCGCTTTTTCTGCGAGAAGCTTCAGGCGGTCAATCTCCGTTTGAGAAACAGATTCCGGAAACTTCTGATTAGCTTCTATCGAACGGGTTAATTCTGCTAACGCCACTTTTGCAGCTTTGAGGGCGAATTCGACGCGCAGATTGTTATTTTTTTCCAGCCTGGCAATCTCCAGTTCCTGAACGGACAAATCACGCGATAAAACAGCTTCCTCTTTATCAAGTTGAACCAGAGGCTTTCCTTTTGTAACAGAATCCCCTTCTTTTACCAGAATGCCATCAATCACACCTACATCGCGGGCGGGGACATTGGCTGAATGTATCGTTGAAAGAAAAACTGCTTCAACAACAATTTCTTCAGCAGCTAAACTGCAGGAATATCCCAAAATTATCAGGCTCAGCCAGTAGCACGACCTCAAAGAGGTTTTGTGAAATATTTCTGTATTTTTTTTATATTTATTATCTAAGAAATGTTGCACAAACATGGCAGAATTCTTTTCACTACAGATAGTCAACGCAGCAAAGCCGCAACCGATAAAACGAATCAACAAAATGCAGGACGGCTTTTCCAGGTCATCCTGATAAAATGTAACCGATTCGACAGATTTGGAAAGCCATCGTACAGAAAAGCAAGGCCAGTCAGATTATCCTCGCCCCGTTCTATGGTAACGAGGTCTACTCGACTTACGGTCGTTTCTTTTTATGTTTCCCAAATTACCAGCAAGATTCAAAATAGGTTACGGCTGTCAGATCAGACCAGCCGTGCTGGATATATCGATGGGGATTTCAATTATTTTCGCATCGGGTATGTTTTATTTCTAATGGCGTCCAGTCTTGCCTGGATAGCAGATGCTTCTTTTTTTACTGAGGGATCGCGATCTGAAAGAAGCTTTTTCAGAATCACTCGGCGGTTCGGTGTCGGGAGTTTTTCTATTGCAGGTAGCACGAGTTTGCGAAGAATCGCATCATTTGAATTCGCCAGGGCAATCAGGTGTTGATCGGGCAACTGGTTTGAATTGGCAAGGCTTTTTGTTCGGCTGACTCGTTTCGCATGATCCTCCGCTGTTTCGCTCAGCCATTGCATCATTAGCTCAGCCGATTTTTCGCACGGGACCCGACGAGCCATTTCAGCAAATTCATCTCGATCCATCCGGTAGATATTAAAAGAATGTGAGCGAGTCTTTGAATGACTGAGCATCTCATTGGACTTGGCAACAAGTGCAGTAAGCACTTCAAGCTGAAATTCCGGTTCGAGTTTTGTCAGGGCAGTTTTAGTTGTGTAATTTGTCTTCTCAATGGGACTGTAGGATTCAACAAATGCTTTCACCGTCACATAAGGCTGCATCCGGGCAAGGTATTTCCAACGATTACCGATGATAACCCTCCCTGCCCCTTCATCGAATTTCGTGTGATGAGTATAGGTCGGCCAGAAGATTGCTGCCAGGCTATCGTTTTTCAATTCCGGATCAAGAAACAAAAAGCCCATGCGTTCCACATCCCAAATAGAAAGGATATGATTTGAACTTAGAATCATCTTACTTGCATTTGCTAAAATTAACTCACGATGACTTATTCGGAATCTTTTACCGGCAGGAGAATCCATTGTTGCGGCAATATACAGCCAGCGATTCCATGTATGAGACTGGATATAAATATGACTTGAACCGTATTCAGAACCCTTCATGCGTTCTGGTGATATTCTCCAGTCGTGC
>WFOZ01000072.1 GCA_015487825.1 Planctomycetaceae bacterium | reverse complement strand
GTATGAAAGCGTGCGATGCCGGGCAGGCCCGTTTGCGGGAAATTATTCGCGAAGGGATCAGCGAGTTCGAAATTTATCGTGAAGTTCAAAACGCCGCTCTCGAAGTAGCTGGCTGTCCCGCAATTGTTTACGGCGATTTCCGGGCAACCAACGGCGAGAACTTCAAAGCAGGAGGCTTGCCTACCAATTACAAACTGCAAGCGGGTGACTTGTTCATCCTCGATTATTCTGTTGTGATCTCGGGATACCGCAGCGACTTCACCAACACGATGGCTGTCACAGAACCGACCTCCGAGCAAGCCGAACTGTTTAAGATTTGTCAGGCAGCTATGACATCAGGCGAGGCTGTTCTCAAAGCTGGAATCTCCGCGACAGATCTGTATCACGCGGTGCAAAAACCGTTCGTTGATGCAGGCAAATCTGAGCTGTTTCCACATCACGCTGGTCACGGCATCGGTTTGGCGCACCCGGAAGCTCCAATTATCGTTCCTCACAGCGAAGATATGATCGAAGAAGGAGATATCATCACAATCGAGCCGGGAGCCTATCTCGAAGGAGTCGGCGGAATGAGAATTGAACATAATTATCTTGTCACTGCAGATGGTTACGAACGATTAAGCAACCACGAAATTTCTATTCGGTAACAGGATGCTCAGTCTCTTATCGAGAAAATGCTGCGCAGCGATTGCAGTATTTTCGGAAGGAAACATTGTAACTACCCAGCGAATTGTCATCAGCCGTAGGGTCCGCTATTGCGGACCACGATGGGAAGTGGATCCCCCTATTTCATGCGGTGGTTTGCAATAGCGGACCCTACAGACTGCGCAGCGATTGCAGTATTTTTTGAATGAAACATTTTGAATAACGGATGAGCCAGCACGACTGATCTATTCAAGAGGCCGTAACCAAGATCCGTTTCTTGAAAATTTGCGATACACGATGACTTGTTTTTTTCTACTGATCACAATGATGAGGCTCAAGGCCGAATCGTCTCTTTTTGTCGCATCAATAAATCGCATGAATAGAAATGTAACAAGGCCCCTCATTTCTTAAACATCCAGAACTGTTGAATGTCATTTCATGCCTCATATCACATTCCACGTAATTGTTATCGTTCTGTTCTGTTCTGCTTCATTAACCAGCCTCAATGCAGGACACTTCACAGGAAATATTCTTGATGCTGAATCTGGCAAACCAATTGCCGCACGGGTATATCTGCAATCCGAAGCAGGAACCTGGCTGTATGTCAAAACTGCTTCCCCGGAAGGTTCTGCTTTCCCCTACAAAGAACAATGGGTGCCGCAAGATGGAGCCGTTGAGAAGCATACCACTGTTTCCGCGCATTCTTTTCAAGCAGATTTGAAACCGGGGGTATACACGGTTCGCATCGAACGAGGCAAAGAATATTTCCCGCTGACTCGCACGATCACTTTGGGTGATGAACCTTCCGAGGAAACTTTTCATCTCAAGCGGTGGTCTCATTTGGCGAAACAGGGGTGGTATTCGGGTGAAACTCACGTTCATCGTCGGATTCCAGAGCTTCCCAACGTTATGCAGGCAGAAGAATTGAATGTTGTTTTCCCGGTTACTTTTTGGACAATCAACGCGCACCAGGCACCCGTGTTAGATCCTTCCCCGCTGCGTAGACAGGGGCCCTCCCCGTTCGGGCCGCGTCAAGATGCCGGCTGCGAAATGATCGTCATCGATAAAACACATGTCATGTTTCCGCGAAATACTGAATACGAAATTTTCACCGTCAAAGGGAAACAGCACGTACTGGGAGCCATCTTTCTGCTCAATCACAAATCGATTTTCAAAACCGGAATGCCCCCGGTAGCAAAAATTGCAAAACTGGCACACAAAGAAGGAGCCTTGATCGATCTCGATAAACATAACTGGCCCTGGTCGATGATGCTCGTACCGATTGCCAAGGTCGATTTGTATGAACTTTCCAACAACAGCATCTGGCGAACGAACTTTATGTTTCGCCATTCAACAACCGAGCCCGCGAAATACATGAACGTTGAACGTGATCGACTTGGCCTTACTGAATCGGGCTGGCTCAATTTCGGTTTTGAAAACTATTACACACTGCTCAACTGCGGATTTCGCCTGTCACCCACAGCAGGAACTGCTTCGGGCGTTCATCCGGTCCCACTTGGTTTCAGCCGGGTGTATGTGCATCTCGACAATGAATTTGATGGGCAAGCCTGGCTCAACGGACTCAAAGCTGGGCGTAGTTTCGTCACCACCGGCCCGATGCTGACGGTGAAAATCGACAATCAATATTCAGATCACATTTTCAAGCAGGCCGAAAAGAAATCGCGTACTTATAAAATCAGCGGCGAGGCAGTCAGCGAATTCCCACTCGATCGAATCGAAATTCTGGTCAACGGAAAGGTCCAGCAATCACTCAAGCCTCAGAACAACAAAACGGCTGCTGGAGCGTATCAAACCACTGTTTCGCACATGGTTCCCATTTGTGAATCATCCTGGATTGCAGTGCGATGTTTTGAACAAACCAAAGAAAAACGCCCACGTTTTGCCCACACGGCTCCCTGGCATATCGAAGTTGCCCATGAGAAAATTCGCCCCCGCAAAGAAGAAGTCGATTTTCTGATTCGCCGAATTCAGGATGAGATTTCACGAAACAAAAATGTTCTCCCCGAAGCAGCGATGATGGAATACCAGAAAGCCTTGAACATTTACAAAGCAATCGGCGAAAGAGCACGAGAGTAATATCCCAAGTGTATCTTTAAACTGTAGGATGGCGTGCTTGCACCCATCAAAAAGGGTCTCCATTTTGTGGCTTTATTGCCGCATTGTAACACCAGCGACACTTTTCAATCATCGAACGTAATCCGGCATATTTTGACATATCTTATTACATCTACATAGCCTATCACTGGCAAGACTCTATAATGGCAACAAGGTCGAGGGTATCGTGTGCTGGAAATCAGTAAGGAAGTGCAATGAGCTATGAAGATGTCCGCTCTGTTGAGGATTTGGTAGTCCAACTAAATAGTGGACTACCCGTAAAATATGTCTTCTTTTGGGGGCATACACCCAAAGTGCCTGGTCAGCTAGATCAAAGTTGTTTAAGCAACTGGTTCCCTGCCTCGTTCATCTTGAATGGTCAACGATATCGCACAACCGAACATTATATGATGGCTCAGAAGGCTCGCCTGTTTGGTGATGAAGATGTTTATTCTGCTATCCTTGATGCAAAAACTCCCGGAGCCGCAAAATCATTGGGGCGAAAAGTTTCTGGGTTTGAAGAAAGTATTTGGGTCAAACATCGATTTGATATTGTCGTTGCGGGTAATCTTGCAAAATTCCAGCAGAATCAGGAGATGGCAACTCTTCTTCAGCAAACTGGTTCAAAAGTGTTGGTTGAGGCAAGTCCTCATGATCGGATTTGGGGAATTGGCATGGGAAAAGATCATGAAGATTCGGGAAACCCATCACTCTGGAACGGACTAAATCTTCTAGGATTTGCTTTGATGGAAGTGCGTGACCAATTGGCAAAGGAGTAGCCTATTTTTGACTCAATTCCTCTTCCCAGAAGACTTCGGTTTCATTGATGCCGATGCGAATTGTTTCCAGGCGAGTTCCCTGTTTCGGTTGTGGGATCAGTATCGCTTTGATCTCGGGATGCTGCTCGCAATAACTTTGCGTTTCTTCAATTGACATTACATAAAATGCTGTCGAAAGGGCATCGGCGATTGCAGCCGTGGGGGCGATCACTGCAATCGAAAGCAAATGATCGACCGGCCAACCGGTACGTGGATCGAACAAATGACCGTACTTTTTCCCCTGATGCCGAAAAAACTGCACGCCGCTTCCGCTTGATGAAAATCCGCAATCGTTCAGAAGCAGTGTCGCTAGCCGCTTGTGAGGAAAAAGCGGATGACGAATTCCGACGGGCCAACCTTCGCAGGTTCCGTTATTGCCTCGCACAAGAATGCTGCTGTGTCCGCCGTGAAACAAAAAATCCTCAACGCCTTCGGCTTCCAGATGAACCGCTGCCCGATCCAATGCGTATCCTTTGCCAATGCCGCTTAGATCGAAACCGATTTCCGATTGAGTGAATCGCAGCCGTTTTTTTTCTGCATCGAACTGTACCGCACGATAATCACTTTTTGCAATGGCATCATCAACAGCGTCTGAATCTGTCTCTTATACACATCTCCG
>WFOZ01000071.1 GCA_015487825.1 Planctomycetaceae bacterium | reverse complement strand
TGGGGGTGAAAGGTCAGGAATTTCCGGCTTACGATCCACGAGGTTTTCAGGGAATGGGAATCGCGTACGCCAGTTGCAACCGGGGGGCGTGTCACCTGCGAGCCTGGACCCCCGGCATCGAAAGTGATGGCTCACACGATCCACACTCGACCGATGGGAAAAGTGAATGGGTCGCAGCAGAACAGAATCGAACCACCGCTCACGATAACACCGGCTTATGCCTGTTCATCGCGGGAGCGGGCGCACCAATCGATGCATTTGTTCCCGCACTCGCAGCAGCCACCGGAGTGCCGTTTACTGTGGATGAGTTTGTCAAAATTGGCGAACGAACCTGGAATCTGGAACGCCTCTGGAATATGAAGGCAGGCTTCACACGGGCAGATGACAACTTGCCCAAACGCCTGCTCAAAGAAGCTCACAAAGAAGGACCTTCCGCCGGGGTAACGGTCGATCTGGAAACAATGCTCGATCAATACTACGAACAACGCGGCTGGAGCGAAGAAGGATTCCCCACAAAAGAAAAACTCGAAGAACTCGGCCTGGCCTCGTTATAAAGGCGAACCGAGAGGGTTAACTTCCTGGTAATCAACTCGTATCTTTCTTACCTGAGCGATGCTTAAGTATTCGGATAGCCTTCCAGGCGTCGAATCTCCCGGATGACTTTTTTGTTGTCTGGATCACCAGTCAGAGCATTCAGGTAGGCGTCGATTGCTTCGTCTTTTCGTTCAAGGTCTTCAAGAATTCGCCCACGCAGCAGATGGATCTTTATATTATTGCTGCTACGCAATGCTGTTTCTGTTTTCTCAAGAGCTTCGGAATACTGCTTCAGTTTGAAGTGGACTCTTGCCAGACGGTAAGGAACATCTTCGTCGTCTGAATCAACTTTGTGTTCCAGTTGATATTCAGTGAGAGCCTGTTTCAGAATCCCCATTTTTTCGAAGCAGGCTCCCCGATTAAAGTGAGAGTTATTGCGGTTCGGATTCAGTTCCAATGCAATCTGGAATTCCTGAATGGCTTCTTTGTAGCGTTTGTTACGCATCAGATGGTAACCGTATTTATGATGGGCATCTGCTGTATGAACAGCTTTTGAAAAGGCAGCGTAATAATCAATGTCTGCTCGCTCCAGGCTGCGTTCCACATGACGGTATTGATTACGGACAAGTCCTTTCCATCGTCTTGTAATACTTGAATTCCCAAGTAGTTCTTCTGTATGTTTGAGTAAATGAAACGGGCTCCATGGTTGCCCTTTGCTGATGACGGAACTTGAACCTGCCAGTGACATTTCAGCTTTTAATCGTTTTTTGAATTGGTGGATGCCACGTTTTTGCAGACGAGTCATTGCGAATTCTAATGCGGGGTAATCCAGACTGTTTACAGACGCGGACCTGTCGCCGATCAGCTTGAATGCATCATTTGCCAGCAATCCGTAAGAAAGCCAGGCTGGATTCAGATCGTGTTCTTTCAGAAAATATTCATTAAGAACAGGAGTTTTAGAAACGATCATCGATTGCCGGGGCTGAATCGGATCTGCTGAGCATAGTAGCAGGAAGTAAGATGACTTCACCGAACCGATCGCACAATGCTCGAATGATTTTGAAATCGTTTTAAGGATAATATCGATTCCCTGTTCTCCAATTCTGGAGTCGATCCACGTTACGTAGACTCCTTGAGGGGCAAGACGTTTACGAATCTGGCTCAGGAAGTCGTTCGTATACAGTTTTGAGGAACTGAAATAGAGCGGCGTGGTTACCGTATTGATAATTAACGAATATTGCTGTTCGGTTGTTTTGGCAAAATGAATCGCATCATCCTGAATGATGGTTACATTCGGGTTCTGTTCGATATCGAAATTATACTCTTTCATGCGATAGAGGTTTTCAAGAACGGCTGGGTTAATTTCCACTGCATCGGTATGCTCGAAAATTTTCCCGACAGTACCAGCAGTGGCTCCACTGCCAACCCCCAGCACCAATGCGTTATCGTTTCGCGGTGCAAAAACAGAAGAGAATGCCCCCACTATCTTTTCTGATGGAGAGGTGAGCGGGATGCTCAGGTATCCGTTGATGAAAAAGTAAGGCTTCTCATCGATCCAGTTGATTGCAAAGACATCGCGATACCCTTTGTATTTTTCAGGTAATGTCAGTTCTTCTCGTGATTGTTCATAATCTTCAGTTGAGTGGAACGCAGTATGCCCCAGGTAAAGCAGATTTTCATCCCACACTTTTTGATGAGCCGTAACTGCTACAATTAGCAGGGCAGCAGTGATGATGACCGGACGGAACTGAAATTGTTTTTTAATAATTATTGCCAGCCCGGTCATACCGATAATTATTAAGGCAATCGTTCCGTAATCGAATGCACGATGCAGTACAAAAGCCATCAACAGAAACCCGACTGCATTAGCCAGCGATGAGATAAACAGCAACTCTCCGGATTCACGGGCAACATTATTCTGTTTCGTTAACAACGCGGGAATGGTGGCTCCGAAAGTAATGGCGGGGACGCCCATCAATAAACATAAAACTGAAAACTTCAGCAATAATGCCCCCCAGTAACTTGTGGCTGCCCATTGATATTTTGAAGCATAAAATGAAGCGGAAATTTCCAGCCCGGCCAAAAACCAGATCAGCCCGATCAGGTTGATTGCCAAGACAGTTCCAAAGCCAACCTTCCACCGGGCAGTTACCAAAGAACCAATGGCAATTCCTAAAAGAACCAGAGCTAACACCAGTGCAAAAGTTTCGTGAAACGGACCGATGAGACACTCGGCAGTTTTTACCATCATTAATTGATAAACTGCTGATGCGATACTTACTAATACCAGAGCAATTTTATCTGACCGGGGGAAAGTAAATGACTGATTAAACCGGGGCGGAGTAAACCGAAGAGAATTAAACCGATATCTCAAAATAAGTGAAACAAGAATATTGATCGAAGCAATTCCAATTAACGCTCCGCGCAGTCCGAATGTTCTCAGTAGCCAGAATTCGATAAGCAAAGCGGTAATTGCTGCCCCAAAATTATAGATGCTGTATGCACTGGCAAAAATATTACCCGATTTCAGGCAACTTAAATATCCTGCAAAAAGAGGAAGGCTGCAACCGATTAAAAATGCAGGCAGGCTTAAAATAACCGAACAGAGGAAAACAGAGCCCCCCAATCCTCCCCCGGTAATTGCGAGGCTGTTGTACAGGAATCCGTCCAGGAAATTTGTACCTAACGCAAAAGCGATACCGCAGTATCCAATCGCTGCTTCAATGAGCCAAAGATGCTTCCAGAAACGATGGGCGAATCGTGTTCCAATGCCAATTCCAAACAGGAATGTCATCAGAATGGAAGAACTGACCGCCATCTGGTCACCGACCAGATTACCCAGCAGTCGGCTGTAGAGAATTTCATAGGAAATACCACAAAATCCCGAGAGCAGCAACAGGCCAACGAAAAGGTTGCTATCTGTTCTGGCTGCCTGCTTTTGAGCTGGGGTGCTATTCGTTACTGCTTCCAAAGAGGATGGCAAACTGTTGGATCCTGTATCCATTCTTCTTTACTCCATCAGAGAAACTGATTTCTGTTAAGACGACCGTTCTTAACAGAAAGAAAAGCAGGAACGGCATCGCAGCCGTTCCTGTCATTTTTTATTCTTTAATTAACCGACTGTGGACGCGGTCAAGTGAAATTTTGCTGAAAATTGATTTCAATGCCGTCTCGTAAGAATTCAAACCTTGAGAGACTGAGATGAAAACAACATCCCCGCCAGTCATCGATGCGATTGAATTCAGAAGGTCGGTGTCAACATCTGAGCCGACACCGATACAATGAATTGTTATTCCGGCATTTGCAGCAATCTCTGCTTCGGCTATCGCCAGATTTGAATCTGTTTCGCCTGCGGAAACAATAACGATTGTTTTTTGACTTTTACCACGGGCACGGTTGGATTGCAGTTCTTCACGAGCAGCACGAATTCCCAGATAAAGTCCTGAACCTTTTGCTGGAGCTGTGCCCCGAATTCTTGACCTGATACCTGAATAACTTGTTGTTAGTGGTTCATTCCAGGTAACTCCTTCAGAGTAGGAAACAGCACCCAGCTGATCATCGTATCCTGAAGTTCCCAGTATTTCCGCAGCATAAGCAGCGGCATCCTTAACAGCTTTAAGTGGTTGAATTCGAACATCTGGAGGCAGAAATCGCTCGCCGACCTCGTAGACTCCTTCGTATTCAGGATCGCTACCATCGTATGTTAGAGAGAAAGCCGTTTCCAGGGCTGTTGCTTCGTCGTCGTCATCATCTTCTTCATCGTCGTCGTCTTTGTCTTCATCGTCAGCATTTTTTCCTTTGAATTCACAAACGCAGTCGTCCTTGTCGTCGTCGTCCTTGTCATCGTCGTCCTTGTCATCGTCGTCCTTGTCATCGTCGTCCTTGTCATCGTCGTCCTTGTCATCGTCGTCCTTGTCATCGT
>WFOZ01000070.1 GCA_015487825.1 Planctomycetaceae bacterium | reverse complement strand
TGGCGAAAAATTCGGCACGTGGCCCGGTTCAAAAAAACATGTTTACGAAGATGGCTGGCTCAAACGATTCTTCCAACTGTTAAGCGACAATCAGGATTGGATTCGTGTTGTCACTTTCGAACAAGCGGTTGAAGAAGTGGCTCCTTTGGGGCGTTGTTATTTGCCTGATTGCAGTTATCGGGAAATGACGCAGTGGGCGTTGCCTACCGAGCGGCAACTCGAACTGATTCGGCTCAACCGGAAACATGCGGAGGATCCTGATTGGCCTGAAGTTCAAAAAAGATTGCGAGGCGGATTCTGGCGGAACTTTCTGGTGAAGTATCCGGAGAGTCACGAAATGTATTGCAGAATGCGCGAAGTAAGTGACCGGCTCGACGAGTTATCGCGGCAGGAACTGGAGCCAGCTCACATCGCGATTCTTAATGAAGCGAGGGACCATCTCTATCGTGGGCAATGCAACTGCCCTTACTGGCATGGAGCGTTTGGCGGGTTGTATCTGCCTCATTTACGAAACGCGATTTATCATCATCTGATTGAAGCCGATACGCTGATCGAGCAAATTCAACGGATCGATTCTCGCTGGGTCGAAGTCGCGACGGCTGATTACGATCTCGATGCCCGTCAGGAAGTTCGATTGGCTGGGGATCAACTCGCCGCGTACTTTTCGCCTGCAAAAGGGGGGCATCTTTACGAACTGGATGTACGTGGTTCGCGTGTGAATATTTTGGCAACATTGAATCGCCGGGCAGAGCCGTATCATGAAACGATCCTTGCGCATGCGTCTGGCGAAAACGACGGGCATAACGAAACCGCTTCTGTTTCCGATGAAATCGTCTTCAAACAGGAAGATTTGCATCTGCAACTTCAATACGACAGTTGGCCTCGCAAAAGCTTGGTTGATCATTATTTGCCGGTCGGGTTATCAAAAGAAGATTTTCAAGCCGGGCGAGGCATTAACGGGGAAGCTGAGTTTGCTGTCTTTCAAACGACATTGAAACGAACTCCAGGCAGTGCAGAAGTCGTTTTTTCCCGTCGCTGTCGCTGGGATAATCAGACGCCGAAGCTGACCAAAACAATTAAGCTTGAAACAACTTCACCTTCGCAGCTTGATATCACTTACAGTCTTGAAGATTTGACTCCGGGCGAACCGATTCATTTTGCAGTTGAGTTCAATTTCGCTGCGATGGCTTCGGATGCAGAAGACCGTTTTTATTATGGCGATGAGGGAACGCCGATGGGGCATCTTGGCACCGAACATAATCTTGAAGATCATTCGCGCATCGGGCTGGTCGATGAATGGTTGGGGCTGGATGCGTCGCTGGAAACATCACAGCCGGCTGGAATCTGGACGTATCCAATTAGAACCGTCAGTCAATCCGAAGGCGGGTTCGAATTGGTGCATCAAAGCTGTGCCGTGATTTTGCACTGGGAATTCACTCCAAGCGAAACGAGTTGGCAAACCGAGATTAAAATGCAGCTTGATACTTGCGCCGCCCAGGCGAGAAGGCTCGCACAAACGGCAGAGAAAAAAGTGGTCACCGCCAATATGTAAACTGCATTGCCTGTAATCGTGGATTCTACTTTATTCGATTGGTTTGAGTGTTTCCAGCCCGAGTTTTTTCATTTTGTTGTAGAGTGTTACGCGACTCACGCCCAGTTCCCGGGCGGCATCGGTTCTGCATTGTTGATTTCTAATCAGTGCCTGTTCAACCAGTTGGCGTTCGGTATTGGCAAGCTGTTCCTCCAGAGTGAGATCGCCTGCTGCAGTAAATGGAATCACTTTTTTTTCTTCAGGCATATTGAAGGCTTCGATATTGCCGGGCTGTTCGACCGGTTTCAGTGTTTCAGGAAGATGCGAGTCGTTAAGAATTCCGGTGTCGCAATACATGACGGCTCGTTCAATAACATGTTTCAATTCTCGAATATTTCCAGGCCAGCTGTAAGCCATTAATCGTTGCATCATTGAATCTTCGATGCGATCAACACGTTTATTGAACTGCCGGGAGTAGAGTCGGATAAACTGCCTGGTTAAACCTGTTATCTCATCAAGTCGATTTCGCAATGGAGGAAGTTCGAAGCGGTGAGTGTTGAGACGGTAATAAAGATCGGAGCGAAACGTTCCCTGCTTGACAGACGAAAGCAAATCCTGCTGGCAACTGACGATGAACTGAGGACGAGGTGTGCGATCTGTGTTCAAGTTGGAATCGTGACAAGTTTCCCCATCGATTCGGTTGAGAAGTTTCATTTGCTGGGGCCAGGAGAGAGTTTCGATTTCCCGAATCAGTATCAGTGTTGAGCTATCGTGGTGTTGGTGATTCAATCGTGCAAACATCTGCTGTTCAACCTGTTCGGTAGTCAGCACGCCGCAGTTCAAGCAGAGAAAACGTTTACAGGGCGATTCGATGGTTTGATGAAGCAGCCGCGATAGAAATGTTTTTCCGGTCCCCGTTTCTCCCACAAGCATTAGCGTTGCCCCATGCTCCATGGCGATTGACATTTCTGAAAATAACCGGCACAGAGTAATTCCTTCGAGTTTCGCAAGGGGAGTTGAACCGTTGAGATTCTGATCGCGAAGAGCATGTGCTATCATGGGGATTAGCCTTGTTGTTTCTGGTTATGATCGAAGGCGAATTCTGCAACAGAAGACGAGCGGAGAATCACTCGTCCTGGCATATTGCGAACAGTTTGGTGTCACTGTCAGTTTCGCTGTATGAACTTCTTAACAAATAGGATGCCAACAGAACGGTTTCTCAGACGGGCTGCGATAAATCAATTCTATAAAGCCTGGAAGCCCCTGAAAAACAGGACTTAGTCAGGAAGTTGGGGGCTTCAGAATTTTTGGCAGTTTCTATGCAGGCATGAGAAAATGATGCTATTCAGAACATCGATGGTGCAAAATTGCAACATGACAGAGCGAAAGTGATGTAGCAGTTAGACATTTTTCGGCGAAGCAAAAGCGAGCAGGCTTGCAGAGTTTAGAAAAAGAAATCCGATGCGCATTCGCGTATTTGTTTGCGTGGTGAAATTTCACTAGCTTCCAGCCAGTACAAGGTTATGATCGATAGTTCCTCGCAGTTTATCATTGGGTTTGGTATGAGAGATTCGCTTACGATTTTCCGGGGCGTGTACCTTTTCGGCCCGTTTTTTTTCGTCGTTTCTTTTTTGCGAAGCCTGGTGTGTCTGCATCCCCTGCCGGGACTTCCTGCCCGATGCTCTGCTTGAGTTGAGACAACCGATCTCGTAGTTCAGCGGCTCGTTCAAAATTGAGCTCTTCAGCGGCTTTAAGCATTTCCGCTTCGAGTTCAGTAATTAGCTCTTGAGTGACAAATTGCTTTTCAGAAGAGATACCTGCTGCCTGCTGAGCGATTTGCCGGGCTTGAATTTCTTCTTCAATTCCATGTTTGATCGCCTTCTGAATCGTCTCTGGAGTGATGCCATGCTTGCGGTTGTATTCCATTTGCAATTCGCGCCTGCGATTTGTTTCACCGATGGCTCGTTCCATGCTTTCTGTCATCGAATCTGCAAACAGATAGACTTCAGCATTCACATTACGGGCGGAACGTCCAATAGTCTGTATCAGGCTGGTTTCACTTCGCAGGAAACCTTCTTTGTCGGCATCCATAATGGCAACCAGCGAAACTTCCGGCAGGTCCAGACCTTCCCGTAACAGATTCACTCCGATTACCGCATCATGCTTCCCTTCTCGCAGTTCCCGTAAGATTTCGACACGTTCAATGG
>WFOZ01000069.1 GCA_015487825.1 Planctomycetaceae bacterium | reverse complement strand
TGCTGGAACCGCTCAAACCGTTGCGGGATAAGCTGCTGATCATGCGAAATGTGGATCAGGTACGAGCCGACCAAAGTGGTATCAACGCTCATTATGATGGGGCTTCCGCCTCATTCACGGCAGAACCTCCCAATGGCGAAGCAAAGGCTGGGGGCCCTTCGATCGACCAGGTGATCCGCAAGGCACATCACCCCAAAGGTTTGCCGGTCGGGATGGTGCCGACTCTTATTGGTGGAACGTATTTTCGCAGAAGTCGCGTCGGGCGATATGTTCACAGTTATAATTCCGATGGCACTGTCGCCGCTTCAATTCAGGAAAAGCCTCGTGATCTGTTTGATCGTGTTTTCGGCTCGATCCAAATGGCAGGCGACAACACCGATTTGCGTCGAGAAAGACTCAAACGAAGTGTGCTCGATTCGGTTGTCGAGCAATATCGATATTATAAAGGGGCGAACTCTCCACTCGGGGCGGCTTCCAAAGGGCGCATTGCCGATCATCTTGATCGTGTTCGTGAATTTGAACAGCGAGCTTACGAAATGAAGCATCGAACCAAAGGGGCACCTCCTCTGCCGCAGAGATCCAATCTGGCGCATGGCGGTTCGGCTGATCCCGGCGGTGAAGGGATTGATATGCCGCTTGACGATTTAACCAACGAATGGCGACTGATGGCTGATTTGTATGCGCTGGCGATAGAACTGGATCGAGTCCGATTCGGTTCTCTGACATTCCTTGCAGCCGGTGAAAGATTGCGAATAAAAGGGGATTACGTTTACAACGACAAAAAACTATTTCAGTTTGATGATGAAAAACAGTTGAATCGCAGCGGTTCCGCAGGATGTTCCCATGAATGGTGGCATCGCTTTAACGAAAAGAAAAAGAACGAGCAGCTTCGTGCACACATTCATATGAAAATGCGAGAGATCGCTTATTTCCTGACGCGGCTGGATCACTCCAAAGAGGCAAACGGAAAATCAATTCTCGAAAATTCGCTCATCACCATTTCTACAGAATCGGGAGATGGTCGCCACAACAATGTCAAACGCGAACTTTCCGGAATCTTTCACGCCATCACCGCAGCAGACAACCGCTTCAAAACCGGTCAGATTATGGATGTCGGTGCAGAAGGAATCGATGTTTACAACACAATGCTTCAGGCAATGGGAGCGAAGGAAAAGCTCGGTCCCAAAGAGCGAGAATTCAAATCGATCGACAAGATCCGTGTCTGATCCGGATGTTATCCCGAATGTAAAAAAGCGGGGTAGCTATTCAGTGATAGTAATTTTTGGGGAAAGCAGGTTGTTTGTAAGGTCCGCTATTGCGGACCACCGCGTAAAATAGGGGGATCCACTTCCCATCGAGGTCCGCAATAGCGGACCCTACGCCAAGACTGAATAGTTACAAAGCGGGAAGTGGTTTCGGGACTGTTTTTTATCTTATCGCGGTCGATCCGAGTGTTTGTGATGTGGTTGATTGCTGGCGCAGGGCGTTGCAGTCTTCTTCCAGTTCGGTCAGTTTTTGCATCGCTGTTCTGGCGATCTGGCATTGCTGTTGCATCGCAGGGAACAGGTCGTTGTTCAGTTTGCGGGAGATCATTCGCTCGACAAGTTTCTTGACTTCCCGCTTCAACCCCCTGCGCAGTCGCCTGGTAAAAAACATTGAAAACAGTCCACACCAGAGAAGCAAAAATACGCCGGCTGGTAGATAAAAATCTGCGCTGAGAATTTCCTGCGACATGATGAAAGAATCCCAGAAAAAGTTTCGACCGATTCGATAAAGCAAAAATCCGGGATAAATCAAAAAGAGTGTGTCATACATAAACCGCGTAACTGCTCCGGAATTCTGATTGCCAAGGTGCTCAACGGCGCGGTCCACTTCCAGACGGGCATCGTGATAGAATTCCTCCTGAAAGCCGGGTTCTTTACCCGGAAGCTGCTTTTGAGCATTACTGAATAGCTGCTCGGTTTCAAACCCGGCCGTTCTTGCATAGCCTTGCAGGATTAACTGTTTATCCCGCAAATCTGCTTCACGTACAGGAAGATTGTCAATCTCACTGAGTAGCGTCGAGAAATCCTGTTCCTGCTGATGTTGTTTCCATAACCTTGCCCCTTGCGTTAAGCCTATCAGGGCAAGATGCGCTGTCGTTCGGGCTCGCATCAAACCGAATGAACCAAGCAGTGCGCCGAGACTGTGATTCAATCGCAACAACCATGAAAAGGGAGTGCTCCCCCATTGCTGGACGACCGATTCCAGAATGCGACGTTCCCAAAGTTGCCGGGCAGAGAGAAGTTCCTGCTGAAGTTGTTCGGACATCTGTTGTTGTATTTGCCGGGAGTTATTCTCCAGCTCACTTTCCAGAATATCCAGGGCAGGGGCAAACTGATAAAGTGTTGTTCTGATGCGAGACAATGTTGCGTACAATAAATCGAGAACATTATCCTGTCGAATGTGACTGCGGTTACCTGAGGAAAGTTGCTGAAGTAAAAAATTCTGCAATCTTGCCAGTTCGCCCTCAACGGGGTCTCCTCGAAGCTGTTTCTGTAAACCATTCAGCGAATCGATAAAAAACATTTCCGGTATGTTGTATGTTTCTCCCAGATGTGTTTTCCAGTCTTCCCGGATATCGACATCTCGATCCGCATGAGTCTGCACGAACACAAGTCTGCAACCGGGCGCTGCATCGTGCAGTTCACTTTGGACACCGGCACTGCGGTATTTCTGCTGGGTTGATGTGTAGATTAAAACGTCGCAGTGTGGTAGAAATTGCCGAAGGCGTTCCAGATTACTGGCCGAGTCAGCTTCTTCGCTGGTGTCGGGGTCGGGGCAGTCGACAATTATAATATCTTCCAGAATCGGGAGACTCGGTCGAACCAGATCGCATTGTTCAAGCGGAAGTTGTAACAGGTCCAGATTGATCTCCGGATGCACCAGAATTAATGGTCGCTTTGTGGTTGGTCTTTCTCGCCCCGGCCTGGCGATTTCTTTGCCGAGTATCGCATTGACCAGCGAGCTTTTTCCAGTCCCGGTACCGCCGAACATTGCCACAACCAGAGGGGATTCCAGCCGTTCGCGCATTGTGCGAACACGGGGTAGCACTCGTTGTAAAAATACCTGCATTCGATGTGCAGGTTCCCACACATGTTCGGCGTCGGGCCAGCTTTCGCAACGATCAATCAGTCGATCAATCTGCGAGAGCATTTCAAGTTGTTTCAGGTCTGCCTGTTTCATACGACTAACAGTCAATTTTTGCATTATTCGCAGTTAACTATAAGGTTTGCTTTCGATACCTGCGCTCAGCATAAACCAGCAGTGCAGGGAAGTCTTTTCAGGAAAGAAAACCGTGATCGAAGATGTCAGCTTGCGAACAGATTGTTGTTTCGTATTATATGGGCTGTCAAAACCTACCGATATCCCCGAACTGAATTTATGATACATGAATCCGCAAGAAACAAGCCAGCCTGATAGCTCCGAATCGATTAAACCGACTTTATCGATTAGTTCAGATAATGCCCACCTTAGTTGTGCAGAAGTTTGCAGCAAGGGGGACTGGAAGCGAATGGACGGTAAAGAAATTCGCTGGAACTGGAGCGGTCCCAAAAATATTCCTCTGGACGGCCTTCTCGATCTGGAACTGAAAACCTGCCGGTTTCCCTCTGTGAGCAATCCCGGGCAATCGATTCATCTTGGGAAGTTGAAGGATGGAGGAATCATTTCCTACGAACTGGAAAATGGCACCTGGTTACATACACTTAATACTGCGACTTCGTTCCGCCTGAAAATCTTCGAACTGAATCTGGTGCCGCTGGAATCGTTACGGTATTTTCTTACCGCCAGTGAATTGTCCGACTTTTCAGACCCAAGTAATCCAGGCGAACCAGAAAAGTGATGGCAGGACTCATACAATCGTACTGAGTAAATGTCTCCCGTCGGTTTGTTGATAAAGTCGTTTTTCAATCTATTCCGGTGTATATTACTGTCATTTCTCTTGTTAATTTTGTGTAAGGAAGACCAACAAACTGTTGACATATTTCCTGATCGGGCGTAGCGTACCAGTATTCTTTGATATTTACAGCTGTGTATTTTTCGTTATTTGCTTCATTACGTGTTATCCTTGATTCAAAGTAGTTTCTGTTTCTTATCTCATCCTGGAAACTTCAAGTTTCTTTTGAAGTGTTCCGGGGCACCTGTTGCTGCAAATGCAATGGCAACGGGCTTACTGTTCACAGAAGATTTCCAGGTTAACCGTTAATGCGGGACTTGTTATTGTCAGATTGATTTTCAAGTACACCTGTCTGAATCTGTTCCGTTGTGAATCAAGTTTTGAACCTATTGGAGTAGTTCATGTTCGTGGCAGACCTTAAAGTTCTTTCCGGTAAGCATCAGGGTAAAGTCATTACCCTCAACACAAAAAAGTTCCTCGTTGGTCGGGGCGACGATTGCCATATGCGTCCCAACAACGATTTGATTTCCAGACATCATTGTATCTTCACCTGTGACGACTATTCAGTGAGACTCCGCGATCTGGGAAGTACAAACGGGACTTTCATTAATGGTGAACAATTACGCGGGCAGACCGTTCTGAAGACTGGCGATCAGATTCGTATCGGTAAGCTGGAATTTGAGGCGGTCATCAGAGAAGAAGCGAGTGTTGCTGTAGCCAAAGCCGAACCGGAAGCAGCTGAGGCGGTTGAACTTCCAGACGATTCTGTCGTGTTGGATAACCAGACCGCCGAAACAATGGCAGGTTCTGAAACCTTACACGAAATTCCTGCTGTTGAACCAGTTGCTCCTGAAGCTTCGGAGACGGGCATTATTGCAGAGGGCGAAACACAGTTTATCCCTCAACAGCAGATGCCGGTTCAACCGCCACCTTTGCAATATGCACCGGGTGCTTTTCCTCCCGGTTATGGATATCCACCACAGGCGATGCCCCCCGGCTATGCTCCTCAGGCAATGCCTCCCGGTGTCGTTCCACCCGGTCAGTATCCTTATCCTTACCCGCAGCAACAACAGATGCCTCCCGGTTATCCGGCATATCCTGCACAACCGATGATGCAACCTCAAATGCCGGGCTATCCGCCTGCTCCGATGGGGCAACCCGAACAACAGGCTGTTGAACCGGTTGCGACCCCCAGTTCTGTTGATGAAGCCCCCGTAAAACTTCCCGATCCTTCAGAAACCGGGGCCGTTGAAGAGGTAAAAGTCGAAAAAGCGAAAGATACCAGCGGTGGTGTTGTAGAAGAAACTCCCTCATCCAAGGCGGGCGACATTATTCAGCAAATGGCTAATCGTCGTCCCGGCTGAGATTTCAGTCATCGGGAGGAAAAAGTATCGTGTTCAGCTTGATACTTTTTTCTCTGTTTATGTATTGCAGATTGCTATCGGGGACTGATATCCTGACAGAGAGCTTATCTGCAGATGGCCCAATGAAGCGTCTCTGTCGGGTGAGTTGATTCTGTTTTATTCGATTCAACAACAGGAGTACCTATCGTGGCAGATGCATCTGCGGATATTCAACGCCGCTATAAGCAATTTGTTGATTTGTTGCCACTGACAATAGCTTTAGCCGGTTTGCCTCACAGTGAAACCGGTAAATACTATGGCGAAGAGCAAATCGAAAGCCGTCTCTACACCATCAGGCATGCCTACAAGGCTGCTCAGGCAATTGTCAGGGAATCGATCCAGAAGTAGACGTTTGTTTCTTTTGGCTTTTATTCTCACTTTTTTATCACCGGATGAAACCGGAATCTATTAACCCGGGTATTAGTTATCGATGCCAAACTCTGAGCCGATACAAACTGAATTACAGGTTGTCCGGGGATGTCTTACCGGGGATGGGGAAAGTCTGCGTTCGTTTGTCAGGCGTTTTCGTTCTTCGGTATATGGTTTGTGCTTTAAAATATTGCGGCACCATGAAGATGCAGAGGATGTCGTCCAGGAAACATTCCTGCGAGCCATTCGTAATTTGCATCAGTGGGATCAGCGGCGACCGCTACGACCGTGGTTATTGACAATTGCAGCTAATCGCTGTCGTACTGCATTGGCGAAGCGTTCACGTTCTCTTGTGCATTGCAAACAGGAAACAACTGATGCGGCAGCGGGGAATAATGCAACGGTTGATGCAACCTGCGACCTGGCTGACGAACTTGAACATTGCCTGCGACAACTAAAGCCAAATTTACGAGAGTGTTTTTTATTATTCTATCGCGAGCAGCTTTCATGTGCAGAAGTTGCTGAGCGAATGCAATGCCCTGAAGGGACCATAAAAACATGGTTGCACCGGGCAAGGCATCAACTTTCTTCCACGTTGAAGCAACGCGGGGTCAGTTAACAGAGACTGCTGTGCAGATCTGGTTGTTTTGCACAGGAATGTGTTTAGTATTCCGAAATAAGGATTTCGGATTTTAATCAATAACTCAATGGATTTTTTTAATATTCCTCAGGTAATTTCCAGTGAATCCACAATCTTTTCGTCACAAATTGGAAATCGCAATTGAACAGCGCGACCAGTCAATGCTGGATGAGCTGGAACGTGTTGCTGTGGATTGCCCTACCACTTCGAGGCTTTGGCAAGAGCACTGTCTTCTTGAACGGGCCATTGAGCAGTGGGCCAGTTCGCCTTTGTTATCTGAACTTCAAGCCCAGGCTGCGAATACAAATTCTGTGATTGCTCCCTCTCCGGTTGGCTCAAAGAAGGTACGCAACTCACGCTTTTCGATTGCTGCCCTCTCAGGAATTGCCTGCCTGCTTTTTGTTGGCTGGATTGTTACCAACACGAATCAGCTGAATACGAGTCCTGCACCTGTCGCTGTGACGGATAGTTCTTCAACGATTCAGGTTGCTTCCAGAAAATCGACTTCACCGGTGATTTCAGACGCTTATCGTTCTCCCGAGCGGAAACGTAAACCGTTTGCCCCGGTAAACCATTCCTACAGTCTGGTCGAACAAAGCAAAGCATACCTGCCCACAACGGTGCTGCCTCCCGTTATTCCCGGAGTAACCAGTCAGATTACAGAGGAAGTTTCTCAAACGTGGGAAAGAATTTCAGTCTTGCCCGAAGAGATGCAGCAGGTTTGGAAAAATCTGAATCTTCCAACTGAAGACGAACAGGATGAAACGTCTCCAACGAAAAAGATGCCGACAGAGCCGAAAGCTCCCCGCAAATTCTCGCTGTTCAATATGCTTTCGTAGCAGCGATCACACGCCCATAGGTATCGGGGTATTTCTGTTGTATCTTACGAGCTGTTCTTTTTCTCGAAGTAAATGATTGTGATAATAGAATTTGTGTAGCTATTCAGCAATGTTTGGTTATTGCAGAAATTAAGGTTATTTGCAGGGTCCGCTACTGCGGACCACGATGGGAGGTGGATCCTCCTATTTCTGCGGTGGTCCGCAGTAGCGGACCCTACGCCAACGCTGAATAGTTACGATTTTTTTATAGCTCCTGTATGTAATCAGCCGCGAGACGCTAGTCGCGGTTGATCTTGGGTAGAGGTCATCTATCAACCGGGATATCGCTTTAACAGCGGCCAATGCTTTGCCGTTAACCTGGCGTTGACCAGCTAAAACCTGTCAGTTATTGTTTTTTGACTGGCTTACGCATGGCGAAATGAATTGATTCAAACTCACTGGCCCGACATGCATCGTAAATGGTAACCACGTCTCGCAACTCGACATCATCAGAAATATCAAGAATTACCGGGCTGTCGCGTGAAACATCAGCCAGCGCCGAAAGCGTTCTCTGGAACTGTGTGTAGTCGTTAAACACTCGCCCGTTCATTTCGACAGATGCAGTTTCCTGCCCGGGATTGCTGAAAAGCCGTAAACGGATTTCAGTTGTCCAGCTCTCCTGCGGTTGAAGCTGTTTTGCCTCAACGCTTCCGGCTGCCAGCTCAGCGGGCAACGTCATTTCAATTACCTGATCTGAAGCAACGCAAACGAAAAAGACGAGAAGCAAAAAGACAATATCAATCATCGGGGTCATCGTTTGAGACTCCCCAAAATCCCGTTCCCGTGGTAAGACAGATCGTATTCGCATCGTGAAATATTTCGATAAATAAAAAGGCGAACCGGCCCGGTTCATTCCGCAGGAACGACAGCAAAAGAGACTTTCTGTATGCCTGCCTGTGCACACGCCATCAATATTGGTTTGACTAACTCATAGCGGGAAGAAGCATCGCCTCGGATGCGAACTTCCCGTTCTTTTTTCTCTTTGGATTTACCTGCCTGGCTTTCGGCTTCCAGAATGATTCCTTCCAGTTCAGGCCAGGTAACGACTCGACCTGCTACAAAGTATTGCTCCTGACTGGTAATGGTAATTACCAACCGGCGTTGAGAAACTTCCTCCTGGTTTGTCGCCTGTGTTGCAGCAGGCAGTTCGACCGTTTCCAGTGTTTCACTTTTCACAAAATGAGTTGTGACAAGAAAGAAAATAATCAACAGAAAAACGATGTCGATCATCGGTGTGATCATAAAACGCAGGGATCGTGAG
>WFOZ01000068.1 GCA_015487825.1 Planctomycetaceae bacterium | reverse complement strand
GACAATTCCGCTTGATAACCGCAGTTCGCTCTATCTGTTTTGGGGAGACTGGTTTGCACAATTCTGCCTGCTGGTCTGTAGCGGCCTGATTATTTCCCGCTGGATTCCTGTGAAGGGAACTCGGGAGGAAGTCCCCGGTGTCTGATGAAGTGAATCAAGCAGGCAGCCTGGGAGTTTTGGCGTGCAGCGATTTCTTGTTCGAAACACGCATCTGCGACACCGCCCGAGAATTGGGGCGAGAAGTGCGCTGCTTTTCGGAGGCAGATGAAATTGCAGAGTTACTTTCAACTGAAAGTGTTTCGCTGCTGTTGATTGATCTTTCTACGATGAGCAACTGCCTGGAAGAATTGCCTCGCTACCGTAGCGTTAGCCCGAAGTTGATGGTCATTGCGTTTGGCTCGCATGTTCAAACAGACTTACTCAAACGAGCCCGCGAAGCCGATTGTGACACCGTCATGCCTCGCAGTCGCTTCACGAGCGAACTGGTGAAGCTTCTGCAAGATTATCTGCCGGCGTTACGATAGAAAATTAAAACTGAGAGCGAAGCAGTTCTGCATATTGCTTGGCTTCGTCCGGGTATTGATCCCAGAGGTATTTCAGTGGATAATTTACAGGAATCCCTTTTCCATCGAGTGAGTCAACTCTCAGTGCTTGCCAAAGAGTTACACCTTTGAGGCATTCTTCCCGGAAATCATTGTTTTCTTCCAGCTCGGGGAATTCGGCAAGGAGTTTTTCCATTCCATCCATACCTGCGAACAGTTTCTTTTCTACAGCAATTCTATCTTCACCGGAAAAGTAATCACGTTTCCCTTCGTACAGGTTTCTGTGTGCAGTGATGGTTTCAGGCTTCTTCTCAATTAAACAACGCATCCGCCAGTTGCGATATCCGCACATGTTCTGGCGTCGTTCAACCCATCTCTTTTTATCTTCCAGTGAATATTTATCATTATCTTCTTTCACCAGCTGTTTGAGGACATCTTCGGTTGCTTCCAGAACAATCCAACCCGCTGGTGAAGCGAATCGTTCCGCCCCCCATTTGGTGGTGACTTCATTGAAAGCAATATCCCAGGCTCTTCGGGTCACTTCATCAAATTTCCCTTCCTCCTGACGAGCTTCCGCGTAATCCATTTGTGAGCGGACCGGATAACTGCGAAATAATACCGGAGCCAGACGAGTTTGCGTAATTCCCGGCTGCGATTCAACTTCACACGAAAGCAGAAACCATTCTTTAGCAACCAGGTAGTTATCTTTGGCGTTAGGGTTCAGCTCCAGATCGGGGCCACCACCTTCGATTTCAGGATCGTCGAGAAAGAATTTTCTGAATGTTTTCTTTTCATCGGCACCACCAATTTTATGACCGAGGATTCTCCCGGCATCCCAGTACAGTTCCGGATATTTCTGGTTTCGCTTAGTCCCTTTGATGATGAACTTGCCTCCTTCTTTAACCCAGTGATACCGGTCAACCACACCGTCCCATTCAGCGGAGACATTGTAGGCCAGATTCCAGGCCTGGAACTGCCAGACTTGTTTGAAGTGAGGTTGCAACAGGACAATCGAGTCGACGGTTGCTTTCAGGCCGGCCCAGTCTTTATGGTCTTTCTGTTCTACCGCCTGTTGCCAGAGCAGGTTCGAAGCAATTCCCCGTAAACCGAGTAATACCAGATTCATTGTTGCCCCGGCCGGGTCGACATCACCCAGGCTGGTTTCACCCAGATCGTACTGATTGCGTTTTTGCGCCAGCAGGCCCCCTGAGTTTTCAGTTCCATCACCTGGAGCCCCGAGATAAACAATCGGTGCCAGCAGCAGAATAATGAGAACAAGAGAGACCAGTTTTCTCTGTTGTGAGGAAATACGGTTCATTTTGCTTCCATTTCGCGAAGTTGCAGCGAGAAATAACCAAGAATTAAACAGGGAATAACAAAGGCAAGTGTAACTGAAATACTGGGGAGTAAGGTCGCTTCCCAGGGAACATCAATACCATTGGCAACAAACTGATTCATATTGAAAAAGTCGAATCGCGGGAACAGGTGCTGAATTGTCCAAAGGAAGCCAACCAAAATTCGATCGACAATTACCATTACAACTGTCAGCGGACTGGCTTCGATTTCTGTGGATGGATTCATATGGTATAGCATACGGTAAGATGCCTCGAAAGGCCCTCCCCCTTCCACGGATCCGGTTGTAAGATCTCTCAGTAATTTGTTAAATGTTGTTCCTACCATGACAATGCCAAATGTAAGCAGCGTTGCCACCGGACCTTTCACAAAACAGCTGGCCGTCACACCAATAACAATAATCACCAGCATCTTCAGCCAGATTCCAAAGATTGCCTTGAAGTAACTCGAAGCAAAAGAGCGGTCCGGCATTTTGATGAACAGGTCGGGGCGAGCCATTCCCAGGAACTGACCACTATCCAGGGAAAAAACTTCGATGGTAATCGAGTTACCCGCGAGAACATCATCAAATAAATTGGCTGTCCTTTTTATTCTTTCCTGTCCCTGTGCTTCGTTCCCCTGCTCATCGGTAAATGTTTTTTCTTCAAGGTAGCTGACCGTTTCCTCTAACGTGATTGTTTTATCGGAAGCCCGGTTGCTGAATTCCTGTACGTGGATCGGACGATCCAGAAGATACCTTGTCCCCGTCTTATTATTAACGATTACCAGATTACACAGGAGTCGTTCGTTAATATCTCCCTTGTGAGTTCGAAAAGCTTCGAAGTTATATTCAAGCCGCAGCTGTCCCTGCTGTCTGATTGCATCAACGTCAAGATTATTGTACTGGAACGAGGCATGTTCCTTGGTTGCTCCTTCAATATAGCTCCGGAACATCCAGACATCGCCAACATTTTTTCCTTTTTCCGATTCAACGCCTGCGTTATCAATAAAAGTCAGGCTGTCACAATAAATTGGAACTCGGGCAATAAGCTCTTTGCGGGCTTCTTCAGGAACCTGCCCCACAGTCCAGAAGTACCCGGTGGTTCCCATGACCAGTAACACGACCGACCCGACAAGCGTAAAGCCAAAGAACCGTCCCAGCACAACTTCCTGACGGCGGACGGGTTTTGTAACAACCGTATGCAGCGATCGATTTTTGATATCACTAGGCAGTCCCCAACAGGATAGAAGTAAGATAACCGGAAGCGTTAACCAGGTGATCGCTTTGAGAATAAAGCTGATATAATTCTTGACCTGCAAGTCAGCACGATCTACCGAACCTCCCAGGAACCAGCCTGCAAACATCAGTAACAAGGCAAAAATGACGAACACAAACAGGGCTTTTTTTCGAGCAGCCTCTCTCCAGGTCAATACTGTAATTGCCCAGACTCTTTTTGGGGAGGTATGAATAAAATCGCTACACCCCCTTCCGATTCCCAGGAAAAACAATCCAGCACCCCTGGCACCGTATTTGAGGAGAGAGATCAGAAATGCAAAAAACAGCGCAGCAGCAAATACACCGCCAAACACTTTCAGAAAGTGCACTACGCCTTCGGCCAGATTAAATCCGACAACGTCAAATGACATTGCTCGTTGTACTCCAATTAAATAAGACGTATGAAACCAGAAAGATACGAACCATCAATCGATGGAAAATGAATAGAATAATTCTGTTGCAAACAATTCGGTTAGCTGGAAGGATTTGATTGTTCCGTCTTCGACTTCTGATCCAGAGGTGAATTGGAACCATCTTCAGAGACAAATCGTTGCCCGGGATTATCCTGGCTGATTTGCACTGTTTTCAGGAACAGATCTTCCAGGGTAGCTGTCGGACGGTCTGTCGAGATCAGCGTTGCATTGTGTTTTTTAAGAACAGATTCAATTTCCGTCCTTGCTTCCTCGCTCAGGGTTGAAGTGAGCAGTTGCTCCTGTTCTTTCGATTTGAGCAAATCTTCAACCTTGCCGACAACCTTCAATTCACCGGCGTACAATATGGCAATCCGGTCACAAACATCCTGCACATCAGCCAGCAGGTGCGAACACATTACAACGGTCTTACCTTCATCGCGCAGTTTGAGAATCATGTCTTTCATGTCTCGTGTACCAATCGGGTCCAAGCCACTGGTTGGTTCATCAAGCAGAACCAGGTCCGGGTTGTTGATCAGTGCCTGAGCCAGACCGATTCGGCGGGTCATTCCTTTTGAATACTCTTTGAGCTGCCGCTTGCGTGCATGTTTAATTCCGACCTGTTCGATCAGCTCGTTACAGCGCTGCTTCCGCTCCGCTTTGCTCATGTTGAATAAGCGACCGTAAAAATCGAGTGTTTCATCTGCATTCAAAAAGCGATACAGATAAGATTCTTCAGGCAGATACCCGATCCGTTCGTTCTTTTCAACATTTGAAGAAGGCTGACCAAAAATCTTGACTTCACCTGCAGTCGGAAACAAAAGCCCGAGTAGCAGTTTCATCGTGGTCGTTTTACCAGATCCGTTTGGACCAAGCAGGCCAAAAATCTCCCCTTTTTTTACTTCCAGGCTTAAAGATTTCAATGCCTGTACTTTTCGCCTGCCCCAGAAGTCTCGATAGTCTTTGGATAAATTGCGAATTTCAATGACGTTTTCCGGCTCACTCATGCCCGACCGTCCTCACTAATTTAGATGGATTAGAAACTGATATCGATGAAAAATGAAAAGGTAACGGGACTCGGAATATTTCGATAAAGAAAAGTATATAAGTAATGATTCCGAAAGACCGCTATTTGGTGCTGAAAGTAATCACCTGTGCTTAAATTGCCCTGCAGGAATGACCAGAAGAACCAAGCCACCAGACAACTTTTCAACTCTTTCCACAGGCGTATTTCCAGCGGGAAACCCCACTCAGTATATGGAG